>JAHWKW010000027.1 GCA_019347675.1 Actinomycetota bacterium
ACACGGTCGCCGCCTGCACCACCGCCGCGGACATCCCGGCCCTCCCTGAACCGAACTGACGTTCGACACCATCGTACGGGGCCCTGCGACACCAACGCCGCCCCGAACACACCCGGATGTGGACAACGTGCCTCGATCGAGCGGCTGCCGCGTCCATCGCCGGCAGCCAAGATCCGGTTCCTGGAGGATCCCGACGACGGGGCGGGTGAGCGCTCCGGCTCAGTACACGTACAGCCGCGTGCCCACCGGGACGAGCCCCGCGTCCCAGATGAAGTCGATCGCCGGGTAGATCAGCCGCACGCAGCCGTGCGACGCCGGGTAGGGCGGGACGTTGGTCGATCCGTGGATCGCGTGGCCTCGGTCGGTGAAGTACTTGGGCCGCCACAGCGTGCCCAGGTGCGACTGGCGCATCCCGTCGATCTGGCGGAAGAAGGTGAAGGTCCCCTCGGGCGTGATCGCGTACCCCGAGCTGCCGCCTTCGTTGTAGTACCGCCCGTGGCCGCTGGAGACCGCGAACGTGTGCAGGACGCGGCCGTCCTGCACGACGAACATGATCTGGCGGGGCTTGTCGATCTCGACGTACCGCCCCGAACGCTGATGGCGCGGCACCGGCCGGGCGGCCGTCTGCAGCCGCTGGCGGGTCGCGGCGTCCACCGAACCGGTGCGTTGCAGCCCCTCGTGCTTCTGGAACGCGTACACCGCCTGGACGGTGGCGCTCCCGAAGGTCCCGTCGGGGGTCGGCAACCAGTACCCGAGGTCGCTCAGTCGCTGCTGCAGGTCACGCACCGCCGGTCCCTGGTCGCCCCGCGACAGCTCCAGCTTGCGGAACACCAGGTCGTACTCGAGGTGGCGCCACCCCGACCCGTCGACGGCCGCGGCGGTGACGCGCACCGGGTAGGCGTGGTTGGCCTGCGCCGCGATCGGGAGCGCACCGGCGCGGAAGACGATGCTGTTGGCGAAGTCGCCGTGCGCCAGGCTGCCGTACACCTCGTGGCCGTTGAGCGTCACGAACACCGACGACCGGTCGAGGTCAACGGCGCGGTCGAAGTCGATCTGGAGGGTGTCGAGGGTGTTGATCTCGGCGCCGGCTCCCGGCGACAGGCTGACCTCGCGCGGGCCCCCGGCGTCGACGGTGGCCCGACGGATGTCGCCCGCGGCGGTGTCGGCGACCGCGGCCGCCCCGCCGTACACGACCCCCGCGGCCGGCCGCCACGTGGCGAGCTGATCGACCTGGGGACGGGCGAGGTTGTGGTGCGCGGTGAGCATCAGCGGGGCGCCGCGGGCGGCGGCGTGGGGCCCGCCGGCGAGCGCGTCGGGGAAGCGCTCCCCGCTGGCCACCGCGACCGTCTGCGGCGAGGCGAAGAACCCGCCGGCGATCACCGCGGCGGTGTCGAACCGGCTCGGCCCGGCCAGGCGGCGCACCTCACCGGCGAGCTGGTCGAGCTCGGCCGCCACCTGGCCGTTGACCACGGCCGTCCCGCCGACCACGTACACCACCGGGTAGTTCCGCGCAGCCAGGAACTCGCGGGTCGCGGGCGGGAGGGTGTCGGTCGCGGTCAGCAGGATCGGCATCCCGCGGATCGCAGCCGGGGACGACGCGGCCAGCGCGTCGGGGAAGCTGAACCCCGACGCCACCACCGCAGCGTCACCGCGGGGCAGCACCGCACCGGCGGACGCGGCCGTCCCGAACCGGTCGGTGCCGGCGACCCGCTGTGGTGTCAGGCCGATCGCCTGCACGTCCGCAGCGACCTGCTGCGACAAGGCGCTGGGTCCGCCCAGCAGGTAGACGGTGGCCCCCGGCGGCAGGACCCGGCGTAGCTCCCCGGCGGTGGCGTCAGCCAGGCGTTCGGCCCCGCTGAGCAGCAACGGACCGTCGACCGCCGTGGCCAGCGGCGCCCCGGCCAGCGCGTCGGGGAAGTCGTCGGCCCGGGCCAGCACCGCCGCGGTGGCCGCCTGCGGGTACAGGTCGCGACTGATCGCGGCAGCGGTCTCGATCCGGTTCTGGCCGGCCAGGCGACCGACCGCCGTGTCGGAGGCCGTGAAGCGCCACGCCCGGGTGGTGGTCGCCCCCTGGCGGTCGGTCAGGTGGACCTCGGCGACGTGATCGCCGGGGGCCACCTGCGCTGTGGCGGCGATGCGCTGGTAGGTGTCGCTCCCGGACTGCTGGGCGGGCACGCCAACGCCGTCGAGGCGGACCTCGGCGCCCGCGACCCCCGCTTGAGCGACCAGGAACGCGGCGATCTCGACCGCTCCGGCCGGGATCACGCCGCCGGGAGCCGGGTGCGGCCCGATCACCCCGGGGCTGGGCGGTTGCGCCACGCTGTCGGCGCGGGCAGGCGCCACCGGGACGGCGAGCACGGCCACCATCGCCAGCACTGCCGGCAGGACGAACCCCGACCCACGACGGAACACGGCCACCGACACCCCCTGTGGAGCTCCCGCACGACGCGCCACCCAGCGTACGCGACCGCTCGACTGGTCATCCTGTCATCCTGCGCGTGCCGACACATGATGCCGGTTACGTGCTCCGACCGCCGTTCACTCGGTCGCCAACCCGATGTTGGGCGCCACGGTCGATGGCGCTGTCAGGGGTGTGATCGCGTCACGGTTGGTGGCGCCACGGTGAGTTGCGAAACCGGCACCGGCAAGACCCACCGGCTGATCGCTTTCGGCGTGGCCGCCTCCGAGCAAGGGTGCGCCGTCGGCTGCATCACCGCCGCACAACTGGTCAACGAAGCCTTCGAGGCCGCCGACGACCGGCAGCTGTCTCGCACCGTGGCCCGCTACAGGCGCCTCGACCTCCTGCTGCTCGACGAACTGGGCCACATCCAGCTCGACAGCCACGGCGCCGAACTGGTCTTCCAGGTCCTCACCGACCCGGAAGAGCGCGCCCCTCCGGTGACCTCCACGTTTTCGACGATGGCGGGCGTCTGGCTGTTCGGGCTCGTTGCCACGCCGTCGGCTGCCGTTTGGTTGAGGACAAACCTCGAGCGGTGCGAGGAGCGAAACCGGCAGGCCGCCACCGATCCGGACGGGTAGCGAGCTCACCGGCGGACAAGCCCTGTTCCCAACCAAGCGACGCAGCTTGGCGGTGATCTCCGCAGCCGACGCCCTCGCATCGGCTTTTTGCTGGTGGCGGGCCGGATGGTGCGCAGCATCCGGGCGGTCTCGTCGCCGAAAGGTCCCCCTGGACTGGACCCTCCAGCAACAAGTTCGACGAGCTGCTCGTGGATGCGCACCAGCGCTTCTGCCGGGCCGACACGATGTGCCAGCGCCGCTCGATCAGCAGCCCCAACAGCTGCGGGACACAGTCGTCGACGACCTGGCACAGCACGCGCGCGTGCCGGCCAGCGATCGCGGTCGACCGCGCATCGTGCGCGTCGGCCCGGTGACCCGACCCCGACAGCCTGCGCACCTGCCGCGACAGCGCCGCCGGTACAGCACGCACCTGATGGTCCGCCTCCATAGCTGCCTCGACAGCGCCAGCTCAACCC
The DNA here is from genome assembly GCA_019347675.1 of Actinomycetota bacterium. NCBI lineage: Bacteria > Bacillati > Actinomycetota > Actinomycetota bacterium. The sequence continues at coordinate 3,495 of JAHWKW010000027.1, forward strand.
GTTGGCGTTTCTCGATTGCCCAGACCCGGTCAAGCCAGCGGTCCGCCCACTTGGGCAGCCGTGGGACCTGCCGGGTGTTGGCGTCGATGCGGATCCGGTCGAGCACCTCGTCGCGCTCTCCCAGTGCAAGCGCGGTGTGCGACCGCTTGTGCGGGTCGATGGCCGATCATGACCGCCAGGCGATAGGGCCCTTCACCGGCAACGAAATGGTGCGTTCACATCATGCCGGGTCGACCACCCGGGTCGAGACCGATGGTGCGACCCAGGAAGGGTCAACATCCAACAAGAGCAAACCCGAGGGAAACCCGGGGACGCAAAGTTCCGGGCCTACGCCGAGAGGTAGGGCGGCCGAGCTACCGAAGAGGAGACCAACCATGACCGCGACCACCACCACCACCCGTGCGCTCTCGCGCACCCAGAAGCTGCTCATGTCCATCACCGCGATCGGCGTGACCGCGTCGATGGCCGGACTCGGGTCGTTCGCGACGTTCACCGACACCGAGAGCGGCAGCACCCCGATCGACTCCGGCATCGTGTCGATGTCCGTCGGCGCCGACGGGACCGCCGACAACCGCATGTCGGTCGCCGCGACGGACATCGTCCCGGGCGACACCATCGAGCGCGCCGTCAAGCTCACGGTCGACAGCACCACCACGAGCACGCTCGGCAGCATCAAGCTCACCACGCAGGCCAAGAAGGCGGACGGCACCGTGCACAGCAGCAAGCTGGACACCGACGTCACCAACGGCCTGCAGATGCTGATCAAGCGCTGTGCCGTGGCCTGGACCGAGGCCGGTACCGCACCTGGCTACACCTACACGTGCCCGAACGACGCGGCCGGTGCCAGCCAGGAGACGAGCGTGCTCGCCAGCCGGGCGATCATCGGCGCCGACCTGGACCTGTCCAGCGCCCTCGGGCTGACGGCCGGGACCACCAACCACCTGCTCGTCAAGGTGAACCTGCCGACGACGGCGGACAACACCTTCCAGAACGTGGCCAGCACCGTCACCTACAGCTTCACCGGCACGCAGCGCGCCGCTACCAACAAGTAGCAGTAGACGCTGACAGCGGCGGGGGCGGAGACCACTCCGCCCCCGCCGCCACGCCCCACCCTTTCTGGAGGTATCATGGTGAACCGCGCCGCCCGCCTCGCCGTCCGCCTGATCGGTGTCACCGCGACCGCCGCGGTCGCAACGCTGTTCCTGGCCGTCGGCGTCGGCCCGCTGACGGGCCGCTACCTGCCCTACACGGTCTTGACCTCGAGCATGTCCCCGACGATGCCGGCCGGATCGGTCGCCTTCGTCGTGCCCGTCGACGCGGAGGACCTGCGGGTCGGCGACGTCATCACCTACCGCATCCCCGTCGAGGACCGGCGCGTCGTCACACACCGCATCGTCGAGATCGTCGAACCCGGCCCCGAACCGACCATCGTCACGAAGGGCGACGCCAACGACGCGCCCGATGCCTGGTCGGCCAAGCTGGTCGGCGGTGAGGCCTGGCGGGCCGTGGGAGCGGTGCCCTACCTCGGCTTCGCGCTCAGAGCGCTGCGCCACCCCACGGTCATAACGATCAGCCGCACGGTGCTGCCGGCGCTCACCGCGGTCGTGTGGCTGGCCAACATCTGGTGGCGACGTCCACACCAGGCCGACTGCCCCGCTCCCGGCAGCCGACCCACCACCGGCCCCCCGACGTCGACGCCGGTGGGCGTGCCGGTGGCCACCCTCCCGGCAGCCGACCTGCCGCTCGTGCCAGCCCGGCCCCGGCCGATCCCCGCCACCTTCACCGCCAGGACCCCGCTGCACGATCCGGTCGGGGCCTGACGTGCGTCCGGCAGCCCGCCTCCGGCGCCGCGTCACCCTCGCCGCCGCCACCCTGGGCGCCTGGATCGTGCTGGGGGCGACCGCGTTCGCGGCGTTCGCCGCGATCGTCACCGCGCACGGAGAGTTCTCCACCGCGGTGCTGGAACCCCCGACGTTGCTCAGCGCGACCGGCGGGACCTGCCAAGCCGACCAGCACGACTCCATCGTCCTGAGCTGGACGGCGAGCACGTCGAGCTGGGCGGAAGGCTACGAGGTCCTGCGCTCCACCGACGGAGCCACCTACACGCTGATCGCCACGCTCGCTGGCGTGCAGACCGACACCTACACCGACTCACCACTCGCCTTCTCGACGACCTACTACTACAGGGTCCGGACGATCAAGACGGAGTGGACCAGCCAGCCGGCGGAGGTCTCCCACACCACCCGCGGCTCACAGTGCCTCGTGTAGCCACACCAACACGGCGGCGAACCCAAGCGCTACCCGCAGCAACGACCGTCGCAGCCACGACGTACGGGCGGCCCCCCGAAAAGCGAACGCGCAGAACCACGGTGGGCGGCCAGAGATCCGGGCGCCGTGACTGAAAGGAGGTCGATGGAGTACGTGTTGGGCGCCACGGTTGGTCGCGCTGTAGCGGTGTGATCGCGTCACGGTTGGTGGCGCCACGGTGAGGGCACGACAAGGTGAACTTCGACGGGACCTATCCGCGGCACACTCGTCGCGGTCGGGTGTCGATCCAGCGGGTGCTTTGCACCAACGATGAGGGCTGCGATCAGCGGTCGCATTCGCGGCTTCCGGATGTGCTGGTGTCCCGGCGGGTGGATCTGGTGAGCGTGATCGGGTGGGCGTTGGAGGCCAAGGCCGCGGACGGTGGGCCACCGCCCGCGCGGAACGTCTGGGGGTGCCGGCGTCGACGGTGCGCAGCTGGTTTCGCCGCGTCGGGACGGTCGGTGGGCAGGTCGCCGGGCGGTTGTGGGCGGTTGCCGCGGCGGCCGGCTCCGGCGGTGCGTGACCCGCCGGCTACGGATCCGGTCGCGGGGCTGGTGGCGGCGGTGTGCCGCGCTGGGTCCTGGCGATGCGCTCACGCGGGCGGTCAAGCTGCGTTCCGGGCTGGTCCATCGTCGCACGAGCTGGATGGCCCGACTCGACGCACTACTCGAGGTGATCCGCCCGGCGTGGTTCGCCGCGCTCGGCTCGGAGCTCGACACGACGGCACTCCACCCCGGCCACCGGACGCGCCGTTGCTCGCCGGCCCTGCCCGCATCGGGCAGGATGCGGCCATGGCCCGACGCCGTCACCGCCTGCGGACCGTCGCTGTGGTCGGCCTGCTGCTGGCCGCCTGCGCCACGGGCGATGATCAGCCGACCGCGGCCGGTCCGCTGTCGCTGACCGCCACGCCCCTGTCGCCGTCACCCACGGCCACGCAGCAGATGTCGCCGACGCCGACCGCGACGCAGGAAGAGCCGCGCGACCCCACCGACGCTGACCGCGCCCGCTTCATCGCCGCCTACCGACCGCCCGCCACCAGCGATCACCGCAACCTCGCGATCGACCTCGACCGTGACGGGGTGAAGGAGGTCGTGTTCGCCTTCGTCGTCGACCACCAGAGCCGCTCCCAGGTCGACGTGGCGGCCTGGCGCGGCACGAGCTACGAGATCGTGGCGGCAGAGGCCGGTGGCCGCGCGGACGACCTGGTCGACCTGCAGGTCCGAGACCTCACCGCCGACGGGGACCTGGAGGTGGTGATCATCCAGCGTGTCGGGGCGTCGGGGAGGTCGGCGTCGGTATGGCGCGCGACGACCGGCGGGGAGCTGACGCCGCTGCGCGCGGTCGGGGACTGCTTCCACGGCACGCACACCTACGGCGACACCGGCGTGTCGATCGAGGATCGCGGGGGCGACGGCCGCGCCGAGATCCTCGCCACCTGTGAGGATCCCGATCGGCCCCAGCCGCTGTGGCCGACCGTGGTGTACGCCTGGAGCGATGGTGCGTACCACTGCCAGCACCGGGTCACCTCGGACGGTGAACAGGTTCCCTGCCGCGACGGCGGGCGCGGCGGTGGCGGGGTGGGCTGACGACCGGCGAGTGAAGAGAAGGGCCCCTCCACCGGCCGGTGGAGGGGCCCGGGCGGTCGCTGTCGGAGCGAGAGAGGGGATGGAGAGACCCGCTCCGTTGCGACCTGCCGGTGCGGCGTCCAAAGGGGGCGGCCGCACATCTGTCACAACGTTCGACGGCTGGTGCGGCTTCCCCGTCCCGCCCGACCCTTGCATCATCGACCGCGGCCCTCCGCAGCTGAACCCGTCGGCACCGCCCGCCCGGGTCATCGTCGCATGGTCCGATAGGACCGTTCGGGGCTGTCGGGTGATCGTGGGCTTCTGCGCACCGGTCGGCGTGAGGACGTAAAGGCGCGTCGCTGCGACGTCGATACCCCTACCGCGGCGACCGAGTGTCCGCGCCGTGTCCGGTCCGAACCGGAGGAGCCCTGTGGCCGAGTTCCTCGACGCCTTCGATCTCGAACGCACCTCGCTGCTGAAGTCGGTGAACACCTTCCAGGACACCTGGGGACGCTTCCAGGACCGGCGCGGACTGCAGGTGGACGGCGAGGAGGTCTCCGACAGCCTGATCGCCGGGGAGCTGGCGTTCGTCCGCCACGACCTGGAGCAGACCCGCTTCACGATCGGGATCTTCGGGCTGATCAAGCGCGGCAAGTCCACGCTGCTGAACGCGCTGCTGGGCCTTGAGGTCTCCTCCATGCACGTCACCCCCGAGACCGCCGTCCCGGTGTACGTCGACTACGGCGACCCGCAGGCCGACGTCTACTTCGCCGACGGCACGGTGAAGCACGTCGGTGTCGAGGACGTCGAGCACTACACGTCCCAGAAGCACAACGAGAACAACCATCTGGGCGTCATGAACGTGCACCAGTACGTGCAGGTCCCGTTCCTGCGCAACGGGGTCCGCCTCGTCGACACCCCCGGCCTCGACGACGCCCAGGCCGACGAGGTCTACACCGAGCGCACCCTGCAGGAGCTCGACGCGGTCGACGCCGGGGTCGTGGTGTTCCTGTCCCCGCCGACCGTTGGTGGCACGGAGCTGGCGTTCCTGGAGCAGGTCGCCGCCAGGCAGCTGAAGAAGGTGTTCCTCGTCTGCAACATGTACCCGCAGCACTTCCACGACCCGGCCACCCGCTCGGCGGTGCTGTCCTACGTCGGGAAGCGCGTGGTCGACGCGAGCCGACGCGCGGGTGTGCAGGGCGAGGTCCGCCTGTACCCGGTGTGCGCGCTGGACGCGTGGCAGGCCCGCGAGCGGGGCGACATCGACACGTTCAAGTCGTCGGGGGCCTCACGTCTGCTGCGCGACATCGAGACTTTCCTCGCCGACGAGGCCGGCCGGCAGGTCCTCGTCGAGGCCGCCGAACGCGTGGCCCACGCTGCGAACCTGGCCAAGGCCGAGGTCAACGTCCGCCAGCGGCTGCTTGAGGACCCCGAGGCGCTGGCGGCGCACCGCGCGGGGCTCGACGACAACGTCCGCCAACTCGAGAGCGACTTCAACGCTGCGGTGAGCACGGCGCTGGCCTCGATTGAACCGTTGCAGATGCAGATCCGCGGTCAGCTGCTCGCCCCGTTCGGTCGCGCCAAGCACCACCTCGACGGGCTCAAGAGCGTCAGCGACGTCGAGCAGTTCGCCAACAAGTTCCGCCGTGAGGTGGAGGTCGCCGGAGAGGTCGCGTCCCGCAACTTCCAACACGGGCTGGAGGAGGCCTTGCAGCGGCTGCGCCAGCTGCTGGAGGAACGTTTCGAGGCGGTGATGGTCGAGCTGAGCCCGTCCATCCCCAAGGTGGTCCTCAACGGCCGCGGCTTCCTGCTCACGCCCGACCAGGTCCAGGCCGCTCGCCGCTCCGACGATGGCGGGCTCACCGGGGCCTTGACCGGCGCGGCAGCCGGTGGGGTGCTGTCGGGCGGGGCCGCGTTCGCGCTGATCGGCGGCGTGCTCGGCCCGTTGGGGCTCCTGGCCGGGGCGCTCGTCGGGTGGAAGTTCGGGGAGCTGCTGGCGGGCCCACGGGGGCTCGACCGCGTCAAGCAGGTGCTACGCGAACGCCTCGACGAGGTCGCCCGGGACCTGACCCGCGACTTCGACCGCCAGGTCGCGACGGAGCTCGCTGCGATCCGGGAGCTGGTCAACCGCCGGCGCCTGTCGTTCGCCGCGGACCTCTACCACCAGTTCGAGTTCGTCGAGGGACTGTCACGTGACCCGCGCACGCTGCAGCAGTTCCGCAGCGAGTGTCACCGCTTCGCCGAGGCGTTCGACCAGTGCGCCGTGTCGGCACTGCGCATCGCCGGGATCATGGCCCCCGGCGGGTTGTTCGCTGAGGCCGGCGTCTAGGTCAGGCGGTGCGGCGGGTGCGGGGCACTCCGGCTTCGCGGAGCACCGACGCGGGGACTCCGGCTTCGCGCCAGGCGCTGTAGGTGATGCCCTTGCGCTGGGAGTACTCCCCGGCGGCCTGCTTGAAGCCCTCCTCGAGCGCTTCGACGTCGGGCTGCTCCTCCAACTCGGCGAGCTGACGTTCCGCATCGAGCCGTCGCTGGATCAACTCCACGCGCTTCGCGGCGTTGGTTTCCTCGTCGATCTGTGCCTGAACCCGTTGGATCTTCTTCTCGAGCGAGCGCCGGTCAACGGGGCGCCCCGGTCTCCGCCGCGTCGAGTCCAGCGCCTCGAGGTAGTCACGGACGGCTTTGGCTTGACGTCGGCCCTTGGCCAGGGCCTGCTTGTGTTCCTCGCTGAGCCCGCTTTCTGCCATGCCTCGCTCCTCGCTTCTGGCTGCTGATCGCCGTTGTACCACAGCGTCTTCCGTCGTGCGTCGGTGAGTGTTGCAGCGCCCCGTCTTAGACGTCAACCTGGGTGCGTCTCGCGGCAGTATGGCCTGTCGCGGACCCCATGGTTGCGGCCGGTCTTTCCGTCCGCTTTGCCCCGACCTCGAAACGGTGTGGACGTCGACGCAGCTTTCCGTGGGACCGGCTCCGACCCGCTGTTAGGCTCGGCGTCCGGTCGAGGCCCTGGCCGACGTGCCGTCTCGAACAGCGAGGAGATCTGCGTGGATGTCGAGCTTCCCAAGGCGAGGTCCGTCGTGGAGAACCCCTCGCCGGACCTGATGCGCGGGTGGACGCTGGAACAGCTGCGGCCGCGAGCGCAGGTCACCGAGTTCGGGAACATCAACTACACCTCCGAGGTCACCGCCCGTCTGAAGCGCTCCACGTTCTTCGTGTCCGACGAGGAGATCCACCAGCAGCGCATGCCACGCGAAGAGGCGGACGAGTGGGCCCGCAAGCAGGACGAGTACATCGCCGAGCGCGACATGCTCCTGATCGAAGGCTACATCGGACCGGACCCCGGGTTCCGCACCGGCACGCGGCTGTACATCGAGCGTTCCCAGCCCAACATCCCGGCGATGCAGCAGCAGTTGTACTTCGATCGTGACGACGACTGGGAGCCCGAATTCACCGTGATCTACACCCCGGGATGCACGGCGCCGGGCAAGCCAGACGACCGGCTGATCATGGTGGACCTCGACACGTACGTGACGCGGGTGTTCGGATCGGACTACTTCGGCGAATCGAAGATGGGCGCGCTGCGCATGTGGAACAAGCTCGTCTACGACCGCGGCGGGCTGGCGATGCACGCTGGCTGCAAGGTGTTCCCGGCGGAGCACAACCCCGACCGCCGCGAGAAGGCCATGCTGATCATCGGCCTGTCGGGGACCGGGAAGACCACCACCACCTTCCGGGAGCAGCTGGGGTCCTTACCGGTCCAAGACGACTTCGTCGCTCTGATGCCGGGCGGGACCATCCACGCCACCGAGGATGGCTGTTTCGCCAAGACCTACGGCCTGGATCCCGACGACGAGCCGACGATCTACTCGGGGACGACCGACCCCCTTGCGTGGCTGGAGAACGTCGCCGTCCGCCCCGACGGAACCGTCGATTTCTTCGACACCTCCTACACCGCCAACGGCCGCTCGACGTTCCCGATGCAGATCATCCGTCACCGCGACCCCCGCGGTCTGCCCAAGGCCGACTACCTGCTGGTGCTCAACCGCAACGAGAACATCATCCCCGCAGTGGCCAAGCTCGCGCGGGAGCAGGCGGCTGCGTTCTTCATGCTCGGTGAGAGCAAGGGCACCTCGGCCGGAGGCGCCGCGGAAGCGGGGAAGAACCTGCGGGTCCCCGGAACCAACCCGTTCTTCTTCACCAACGACGCGTTGCAGGCCAACCGGCTGATGGAGCTGCTGGAGACGCTGCCCGACCTGGAGGTGTTCGTCCTCAACACCGGACGGGTCGGGGGAAGCGCCGACGACGGACGCTCCAAGAAGGTCCGCATCCCGCACTCGTCCGCGATCGTGCAGGGCATCGTGGACGGTTCGATCTCCTGGGAGCAGGATCCTGACTTCGGGTACGCGGTGGCGTCCAGCGTGGCCGGGATCGACGACGTCGAGCTGCTGCAACCGCGGCGGCTGTACGAGCGTCAGGGCCGTGCCGACGAGTACCGCCAGCGGGTCGAACTTTTGAAGCAAGAACGCGTCGAGTACCTCGCCCAGTACGACGCGCTCGACGAGCGGGTCCTGTCCGCGGTCACCTAATCGTCGTGATGGGTCGCCTTCGGGCAGATCCGTCCCCGTCAGCCCGGCCGGTCGGTGAGCACTCAAGCCACCCATCGACTGGACGCGGAGGCCATCGTCTAGACCGGTTCCGGATCCCCGAGGGGCTCGGTGAGTGCCCCCCTGTCAATCCCTGCGACGGCCCACACCACTTACGAAAAGTCCGGGTTGGGCGAGCTTGACAGGAGTGGTCGCCGCGCGGCATCGTCCGCCGCGCCAGGGGACGTGACTCGGCGACGAGGGGTAGGTGGCACCGTGCCAAGAGCATCATCGACGACGTCCGAGTCCGACCATCTGATCGACCTCGTGACGGTGACAACCGGTCCGGGCGCGGATCGTCCGGTAGCCAGCGCCAAGCTGGGAATCCCGGTGGATAGCCTGACCAGAGGTCAGGTCACCCAGGTCGATCCAGAGCGGTTGAGCGCGTACGGGCGCAAGGCTGATCGCGAGTTCGTGGCGGCGGCTCTGGTGGCCGCCGACCCTGAGGGCTCGGGGCGTCTGCCGGTCGTGGCGGGCACCGCTCCGAAGGGGCGGGCGGCGCTGAAGGTGGCCGGGGTCTCCCGCGCCACGAACCAGGCGCTGAAGGCTGCCGGCTACCGCGACAGGCACCAGCTCGCCCACCTGCGGCTGGGCCAGCTCGGTGGGGCGGCGCGGGGCATCACGCTGCGCGACGTCGACCGGCTCCACGAGGAGCATCTGCTGGCCAGCTACGCGAGATTGGGTGTCCCCCGGGAGCAGGCGGGCATCCTGGCTAGTCACCGCATTCACCCGACGTACGCCGCGTTCTATCTCCCGGTGTGCGGGGGCAACGTGATCGTCCCGGGCGATGGCTTCCAGGGCTTGGACGTCCTCGACGTGCTGCGCGATCGTGAGCTCTTCGACGAGCTGATCGTCGTGGATTTGGGAGGGCCGATTCCCGACCCGGAACCGCCGATCGGGTGGTTGCCCGGTGGGGGAGTTACGGACCCGCCCGACCCCGGGATCGACCTGCTGAACGTCGCCACCCTGAAACGAGTCGTGGTGGATGACGCGCTCGTCTCGCGGTTCGTGCGCGAGGGCGTGGAGCCTGCCGAGGTCGGCCCCGCCGTGCATTCCGCCCAAGTGTTGCTCTCCCAGGGCAGGCGCGATGACGCGCTAGGCGTGCTGCACCAAGTCGGCACAGTCGAACGTGACGGACTGGCCTCCACCGCGCGATACCAAATGGAGGTGCTCGCGCCTGCCCTCGTCGCGCTGCACGGCGCCGACGCCGGTGCTCGGGCACCGCAACAGCGCGTCCACGCCGCCCGGACAGCTCTTCGCCGTGCGGTCCCCGGCTCGCGCACACACACGGCCTTGGTCCGCAGCCTGGTCGCCGAACAACGTCTCGCTGGCGACGCCCACCTGCGCCGGTCCCAAACCGCCAACGGCCCAGCTCGTGAGCGTGAGCGGCATGCGGCGCGGCAGGCCTACCTCGGTGCGCTGACTGGTGGCACGCCGGCAAAGTCAGGTGACGCGCCCGGCGATCCGTTGATCGCCCTCCAGGGCGCGGCACCGTTGCTGGACCTCTACCGCTCGGTAGGGGTAGCTGTGGCTGCTCCAGCGGAGCCGACCGTGTTGAAGGCCGGCGATCAGCAGCGCCTGCTTCCTGCGCAGGGCTACGCCCACCTGCTCGGTGCGGGAGGCGTCGCCGCCCTGTCCGACGACGTGGTCAAGGGCCACGCCCTACACGCCTGGAAGCAGCTGCACCGACTGACCTGCGACGGAACCGCCTACGTGCCTCAGGTGCTGCCCGGGGACCTGTTCCGGTTTGACTGGCTGCTCGACGAGGCCCGTCAGCTGGCTGACGACGTGGCCCGCATCGAGGAGTTGCTGACGAGCTTCCTCAACCTCGTGATGCAGCAAGCGCTCGACAAGATCGGGTCGGTCACGGGCATCGTCGAGGAGTTGGCGCGCCTGGTCGACAACCTCGTCAAGCGCGTGCAGGCCGTGGCCGCAGAGGTGCCGGCGATCGTGCGCGACCTGGCCGAGAAAGCGCAGACGGCTGCGCTGATGGTCGGGCTGGTCCGCTGGCTGCGCGACTGGCCGCACGACCGCTGGATCCGGGTCGTCGAAGCCATCATCGACGCCGTGGCCACCGGCGACAACGTCATCGACCGCGTCATGGACGCGATCATCGGCCCGCTCGAGGCCGACATCGCCCAGATCCTCACCGACGCGCAGAGCCAGATCGAGGGCACCCTCACGCGGCTCCAGGAGCAGGTCGACGGGCTCGCGCTGCCCGACGAGCTGCTCGCGTCCTTCCACGATGCGCTGGCCGCCGCGGGGGTCTCCGATCCCTCCGCCGAGATCCTCGCTCCCCTCGAGGAAGCGCTCGAGAACCTCGACCTCATGGCGATTGCGCGGGACGCGCTTGACGACCTCGGCGCGGTCGTCGGCGTCCCAGACTGGCTGAAAGCGATCCTGGCGGTGTGGGTACTCGCCCCCGTTGTTGGTGCCGTCGTCGCGCTGCTGGCCAGCGGCCCGATCGGGTGGGTCCTGCTGTGGGTGGGCATGGACTACCTCGTGTCGCTGGCGGTCCGGGCGCTCACCGATGTCCTGGGCCTGGCCACCGACCTCCAGAACCAGGTCGACGAGGCGATCGCGCGCCTCAACGAGCTGATCGGTGGCCTGGTGACGGCGCTAGCCGACGTCGGCGCGTTGCAGGGGATGATCAGCGGTGTGGATGCGATCCTCGACGCAGTCGAGGAGCTGCTGCCCGAGGAGGTGCGCGACGCCGTTCACGGGGCCCTGGCGACCGCACGCGACACCGTGCTGGACAACGTCCACGGCATCACCGTCGCGCTGGAACGTGCGTACTTCCGCGAGACACTCGACCTCGTGCAGGCGGCCCCCTCGGAGGGCTTCGCCACCGAGTTGCCACGTGACGGGCAGATGCTCGGGTTCAACGATCCGCGCTACGGGTCGTCCGCGGTCGTGGCCCAGGTCCTGTCTACCTACGAACTCGAGCGGGTCCGCCGTACCACCTCACCGCTGCAGGAGTTGACGCAGGTCATCAGCCTCCGGCACGTTCTGGGTTCAGCGGCGGCACTGCAGCCGCTATTGGCCGGGCTGCCACTCAACTTCGCGATCACGCAGACGTTCCTTGACCGGTTGATTCCGGGGCTCGAGGAGGCGCTGATCGAGGACGTCCAGCTCCACCTGGACTTCGACGTGCCACCCGAGGTACAGACCGCGCTGGACACGGTGCTGTCCACGGCGTCGACGATCGCCGGTGGCGGGATCGATCCGGCGCTGGACGGTCGGGTCTCCGGCGGGGGCTTCCCCGGCCTGCCGGTGGTGGTCGGCCGCGTCCCGAGTGGGATCCCGGCCGTGCTCACGCACCGTGGGACGTCCTACGTCCGCCTGCGTCCCGGCCCGGAGCTCGCGAACGCCTACACCGACGAGTGCGGCTGTCCGGCCGACCCGTTGAAGCTCGCGCCACCGATCCGCGGCACCCGCCTGCTCGACGATCCAGACCCCGAGGCACACGAGGCCGGATGGCGCCGTCTGATGCTGCTGGACCGGCCAGCGCAGCAGGTCTTCTCCCACTTCGATGTGCTGGATGACACCGTTCGCTTCCACGTTGCGGACAAGGAACTCCAGCCGTTCGAGCACCGCGGCATGGTCGGATCGTGGATGCTCGAGGTACCCGCCCTCCGCTTGGGATCGGTGGTCCACCAGCTTCCACCGCTCCGCGATGTCCGCTTGGTCGTCAGCGGGACCGCGCGGTACTCCACCCAGCTGGCTGACCTGGTCGCCCAGCCACCCGTACCGGTCACCGAGCCAGACGTCACGGCGGCGGCCGACGGGCTGCTACCCGACGTCGGCCTGCCTGCGGACGTGACCGCGATCCTGGCCAAGCTCGACGAGGTCAAGGGGGCGATCGACGGTGTGGTCGGTGACCTCGCGACCGCCATCACCGGTGACCTGGACGACCTCACGGCAGCGCTGGGCACGAACATCACGGGGTTCACCGACGCGGCGGACCGGATGACCACGACGGTGGCCGCTGCGCTTGGCAACCTGCTGGCTGTCGCGGACGGGCTGGTGGGCCAGATCGCCGTCGTCCAGCTGTCGACCGAGACGCTGGCCAACGCCACCGACGTCCTGACCGGCGCTGCAGCCGCCACGTGGTCATCGACCGACATCACGGCAGCGATGGCCGAGCAGGGGATCGCGGTGTCGAGCGTGAGTCGCGTCGTGCAGGTGGTGGTCGTCCCGGTGCTCTCGTCGAGCCTGCTGGGCGGCGCGGTGACCTGGCCGAACTCGGCCGGCGAGCTCGCGTTCACGCCGAGCGGCGGTGCCACCGAGGCCGCGCCGATCACCTTCGATGGCGGGACGGTGCTGGTGGACGGTGGCGACCTGGGTTCCCCGACGTCGCCGGCGGGCACCTGGGAGCTGACCCTGCCCAGCGGAATGCCCGCGCTGGACCGCGTTCTGATCGGGCTAGTGGTCGAGACGTTCACGCCGTAGCCGCTCGATCGTCTACCCGCCGGGCGAGCGCGGGGCGGCACAGGAGTCGCTGGCGGCCCGTCCCACTGCTTGGGACACCTAGCGGCGAACGTCGCGGCCTCGAACGCCGGGACTAGTCCAGGTGGGGTGAAGGATATGCATCAGGTTCGCCATCCCGCAGATGCTGCTGCGCCCCGACTACCTGGACATGAGCGTTACGTTCGGTGATCAAGCCATCACTACGCGTAGCGGTCATCCGGCAGAAAGCGGGCATGGGATGGCCAAGGATCGACGCAGGACGCGGCTGCACCTCGCAGTGCTGGTGGCTGGCATCCTCGCCGGCGTCCCCGCGGTCGCCTCCGCCCAACCCCTACCGGTGATCGTCGAGGTCCAGGCCCCCGCGGCGCCCCGACCTGCTGCATCCCCGGACCCGGCACCGGGTCCGGCAGCCCCACCCGCGGACGAACCGACGGGTCCCCTGCCACGCACCGGCAGCGACGCGCTGCGGTGGCTGCGGGACGCGGCCGCGTTCTTGACCGCAGGGGTGGTGCTGGTCATCGCCGCCCGCGAACCCACCCGCCAACCCACAGCTCGGAGACACCCACAATGAACCTCTCACGACTCGGACGCACGGCGGTCGCCGCCGGCGTCATCAGCATGACCCTGGCCTCGCAGGCCATCGCGGCGACCACGCAGCAGCCCGTGTCGGTCGCGGTGGTCGCGGGTCAGCGGACCATGCAAGTGACCGGCAGCCTGGCGTTCGGCGCCGGGTCCACCACCGGATCGGCGCCCATGGCGGTCACCGTCACCGACCTGGCCTACAAGGACGTGGGATACGAGGTGAACGCGACCCTGACCAACCTGTACAAGGTCGACTCCGCCAAGACCACCACGGCCGGCCTCGACTGCGCCGCGCCGATCGCGGCGAACAACTTCGATGTCGCGTTCGGTGCCGCGGCCGGCGCCCCGACCAACGTCAAGGCGGTCGTGGACTCCACCCTGGCTTTCACGGGAGACCTCGCCAAGGCCACCACCGGGATCGACACCACCACCCTCGTCGGGATCGCCGACACGACCGTCACCGCCAAGGTGCAGAGCCTGCTCAACGAGGTCGCGACCACGGCCGGGCTGATGAACGTGTCCAACGGGGCGGCCGGGACGTTCACGACCGCCGCGTCCGACGGGGTGTGTGACACCGGGTCGACCACAGGGACCACCGTCAAGCTGCAGGACGGGGCCACCCGCGAGCTGACCACCGCCGAGCTGGACGCCATCCGTCAGCAGATCTTCGACGCCGCCAACGCCAACCTCGACACCGTGCTGACCGCGCCCGAGGCCGCCAACGACGTCCTGCTGTCGTCGACCGCCGACGACCCCACGACCGGGGCGCTGTGGATGGCGGTCAAGGCCGCCATCGAGGACTTCCTGGTCGCCAACCCCACGGTGATCGTCACCGACCTGGACGCGCTCACGACCAACATGGTCAACAACGTCGTGACCGCCGGGCTGGTCGACCTGCTCAGCTCCGTGGTCGGCCAGACCGGGATCTACGCCAACGCCCCGTCCCTGGCGCTCAAGGGCATCGGGAACGCCACCACGGGTCTGTACAAGGGGACGCTCAAGGTCACCCTCGTCGACAAGGCCAGCTGATGACGACGTCACCGGCGATGGTCTGCCACCGTGGGGGCCGCTTCGCGGCGGCCCTCACGGTCCTCGTTGCGGCAGTGGGGCTGGTCATCAGCGCCCCGCCCGCCGATGCCGGCGAGACCGACACCTTCCGCTTGCAGCCCTACCCCCTGGAGGTCGGCGGTGACGTCCGTCGCGCGTTCCAGCTCTCCGTCGAGCCGGGCGCGACCGTGACCGACGCGGTGGAGCTGACCAACCTCACCGACCAGCCGCGACGCTTCCGGCTGTACCCGGCCGATGCCAGCACCGACCCGCAGACCGGCGCCACAGCGGTGACCGCCGCCGGCGCCTCCCTGAAGGGGGTCGGTTCGTGGATCGACGTGGAACGCAGTGACGTGGCCGTGGCTCCCGGCGCCCGCGAGCTCGTGTCGTTCTCGGTCGCGCGCCCGGCGGGGACGGCAGCCACCGGCACCGGCGCGGTCGTCGCGGAGGAGGTCCGCGAGGCCGCCACGGGCCCCGGGATCGACGTGGTGTTCCGCGTCGCGATCCTGGTGGACCTGTCGGGCAAGGCCGCGTCGCTGACCGTCGACGCGCCGAACCTGACCGTGCCGGTGGCTCTGCTGCCCTCGTCGGGGACCGTGGGCACGACGCTGCACAACGAGACCCTGCAGCCGGTCACCTCGACGGTGCACTTCGCGGTGCACAGCCTGACCGGTCGCAGCTGGGCCCTGCAGCCAGTCACCGTGGAGTTGGCCCCCGGCGAACGTCTGCGCGTGGAGCAGGACTGGGAGGCGGTCCCGCGGTGGGGTGGCGTCCTGCGTGCCTCGGCCGAAGCCACCTGGAGCGGTGGGGCCATCTCCGCCCAGGGCCCGCGCGCACTGCACCCGCCACCGTGGCTGCTGGCCGTGGTGATCCTGGCCCTGGCGGTGCGGGTCGCCCGAGAGCTGCCGATCAGAGTGCTGCCTGGCCGGCCCGCAGTGCAACGCACGTGGTGAGCTACGGGCGGCACCGCGCGAGGTGGTCCTCCCAGTCCCAGCCGGCGAGCCACTGCTGGGCGGCGTCGACCCCGGAGGCGAACAGCTGCTGGGCCTGGGCGGAGGTCAACGCGAAGTCGACCGCCGAGATGCCGCTGGTGTCGACGAAGATGGTGCGTTCGGCCACGCACGGGTCGTGCAGGTGCTTCCAGTCCTGGGCCAGCAGCAGCGTCCCGATCACCGCCCGCAGGTAGCTGGCCGGCCCGCGGATGCGGTGGGCGGGCCCCTGGCCGTCGGGACGCGCCGACAGCTTCACGCCGATGGTGGGGAAGCGCGGGGGGCGGGCGTCGTCACGATCGAACAGCTCGATCGGGAAGTTGGACAGCAACCCGCCGTCGACCAGGTAGTGCACCTCCCCGCGGGCGTCGCGGAGGCCGACCGGCTCGTAGAAGTACGGGATCGCGGTCGACGCGCGGACGGCGTCGGCCACCGGCTGCTCGTCGGGTTCGAGCCCGTACAGGTGGTAGTCCCACGGGAAGCGGACCAGGCGACCCAGGGTCAGGTCGGTGGCGGTGACCACCAGCCGGTGGCGCCGCTGCGGCGGCAGGTGACTGCCGGGGTCGTCGCGGCGAAGATCGCCGAACGTCTCGACGCCGAGCTCGGCGAGGCGCTCGTGGACCCAGCGCCGCACCGCGGTGCCCTCGAAGATGCCCTTCTCGAGGACGATCGACAGGGTCGGGCCCAGCACGGGGATGCGGTCCAGGAGGCTGCGGTCGGCGAACCGCAGGTAGTCGATCGTGCCCATCCAGGCGCGGAGCCGGTCGGGTGTGGCGCCGGCCGCGATCAGCGCCCCGACCACCGCTCCGGCGGAGGTCCCAGCGACCCGTTCGAAGCGGTAGCCGGCCTGGTGCAGGCTGGTGACCGCCCCGACCAGCGCGACGCCCTTGACCCCGCCGCCTTCCAGGACCAGGTCCGCTGGGCGGGTGGCGTGGCCGGTCACGTCGCGGACCGTCACGCCCCGGCCGCGTCGACGATGGTGTAGGCGTAGCCCTGCTCGGTGAGGAACCGCTGCCGGTTGGCGGCGAAGGTCTGGTCAGCGGTGTCGCGGGTCACGACCGTGTAGAAGTGGGCGGCTCCCGCATCGGCCTTGGGCCGCAGGATCCGCCCCAGCCGCTGCGCCTCCTCCTGGCGCGATCCGAACGTGCCCGACAGCTGGATGGCGACGTTGGCCTCGGGCAGGTCGATCGCGAAGTTGCCGACCTTGCTGACGACCAGCACCGGGACGTCGCCGGCGCGGAACGCCGCGAAGCGCCGCTCGCGGGTGGCCTGGGCCGTCTGGCCGGTCACCAGCGGTGCGCCGAGGCGGCGGGCGACGTCGCGCAGCTGGTCGAGGTACTGGCCGATCACGAGGATCCGGTCGCCGGCGTGGCGGGCCACGAGCCGGTCGATGACGGCCAGCTTCGCCGGGGTGGTCGCCGCGATCCGGTAGCGGGCCTGCGGCGCGGCGGTGGCGTACGCCATCCGCTCCTCGTCGCCGGTCAGGTCCACCCGGACCTCCGTGCACCGGGCCGGTGCGATCCAGCCTTGGCCCTCCAGATCCCGCCACGGTGCGTCGTACCGCTTGGGGCCGATCAGGGAGAACACGTCGGCCTCCTTGCCGTCCTCGCGGATCAGCGTGGCCGTCAGCCCCAGGCGGCGCACCGCCTGGATCCGGGCGGTCATGCGGAACACCGGGGCGGGCAGCAGGTGAACCTCGTCGTAGACGATCAGCCCCCACTCGTTGCGGTCGAACAGTGCCAGGTGCGGGAAGTCCCCAACCAGCCCGCGCTCGTCCCGGCTGTCGGGGTCGCGCCACGTCATCACCTGGTAGGTGGCCACGGTGACCGGCCGGATGTCCTTGCGCTCACCGGAGTACTCGCCGACCTGGTCGGGGTCGAGGTCGGTCTTGTCGGTGAGCTCGGCGATCCACTGGCGGGCGGCGAGGATCGAGGTGGTCAGAACCAACGTGCGCGTGGCCGTCTGGGCCAGGGCGCCCAGGCCGATGACGGTCTTCCCCGCCCCGCAGGGCAGCACCAGCACGCCGTTCCCCCCGGCGGGCGAGCCGTCCGCCCACCACGCCGCGACCGCGTCCGCCTGGTAGGCGCGCAACCGGCAGGTCAGGGTCAGGTCAAGGCGACGGCCGTCGGCGTAGCCGGCCTCGTCGCGGGGCGGCCAGCCCAACGCCAGGAGCGCCTGCTTGAGCGGGCCGCGATCGGCGAGGCGGACCGCGACCCGGTTGCCGTCGAGGCGCTCACCGACGAGCGCCGCCACGGTCGGGTCGCGACACACCTCCTCGAGGAGCGTGACCTGGTCGGTGACCAGCGCCAGCCCTCCGCTGTCGATATCGCGGACGAGCCGCAGCCGCCCGTACCGGCCCATCTCGTCGCGGACCGCTGCCACCACGGCAGCGGGCACCGGGTACTTGGCGTACCCGGTGAGGGTCGCCGCGACGTCGTCGGCGCCGACCCCGGCGGCGGCCGCGTTCCACAGCGACAGGGGCGTGATCCGGTAGGTGTGCACGTGCTCGGGGGAGCGTTCCAGTTCGGCGAACCTGGCCAGGGCGGCGCGGGCGTCGCCGGCCTTCGGGCTGGCCACCTCGAGCAGGACGGTGCGGTCGGACTGGACGATCAGGGGGTTGAGCGGGTCGGTCGCGGGTGTGTCCTCCCGGTGCGTCATGCGGGCACCCATCCGAGCTCACCGTCCGCCGCGGGGGCGTCGAGGACATCCTTGGCGAGGCGATCGAGGGACGGCGCGGGGCGCGGCTTGCCGAGGCGCTGCGGGGCGTCCCACACCGGGGTCGCCTGCGGGCGGTCGGTGGCCGCTGTGAGCACGCCACCGCCGTCCTCGACGGCGGGGATCAGGCCCCGGGCACGCAGCGCCGCGGCCAGCCGGTCGGGTTCGAGCAGTGAGACCGCCACGGTCGGGGCCACCAACCGCAGCTTGGCGGCCTTGACCTGCACGGCGCGGGTGAGCAGGCCGGGGTCGTCGCACCGCAGGTACGAGCCGGCCTCGCCGGTGCGCAGGCGGCCGTGACGGCGGGCGACGTCCTCGACCAGGTACGCCACGTTCTGCGGCAGCTCGGCGGCGGCGTGCTCGGACAGGAACGACACGATCGACTCCGCGGTGGCACCGGCTTCCATGGCCGCCGCCAGGCGAGCTTCGCTCAGCCGGAAGACGTGCGCGCCCGCGCCTGACTCCAGGTCGGCGTACCGGCCGAGCTCGGTCGACAGGTCATCGGCGAGGTCGGGGCCGGCCACCACGGTGTGGTCGGCCTGCACGGCGAACCGGCGGGTGGGCGGGCTGAGCAGGGCCGCAGCCCGGCGGGGACCGTCCAGCAGGGCGCGGGCCATGTCGGTCAACCCGACCGGGCCGTCGGCGGGAACCAGCCCCAGGACGCGCAGCGCTCCCACCGCCCCGGCGACCACGTCCCGGTCGACCACGTTGGGGTAGGCGAACAACGCCCGCTCGGCGAGAGCGTCGGCGGGCAGCCCGGTCCCGGGCGGCAGGTCGGCCAGGAGCGTCAGCAGCCGGACGCGGGCGGCCGTGCGGGTGAGGTCCGGTTCGGCGTCGACGGTGACACGGTCGGGCAGGTCCTCGACGATGGGGTCGTCGCGCCACGTGTCGACCAGCAGGGCCCACCGCTCGGTGGGCGACCGGGTGGCGAAGTCGGTCGCCAGTGAGGTCGGGGTCCAGACCTCCTTGGCCGGTTGGCTGCTGCGGCCCCGGCGGCGCGGCGCAGTCACCCCCAGGAGCCCCAAGCGGACCGCCAGGTGGGTCAGCAGGCCGACCGCGCGGTCGTCGGCGTTGAGTGCCTTGGCGGCGGCCCGGACCGGGCGGACCCCGATGCCGCCGGCGGCCAGGCTCGGTGCGGGGTCCGCCGCGAAGCGGTCCAGGAGCCGGTCGGCGAGGCCGACGGTCGCCGGGACGAACGGGCCGGGGTCGGCCAGCGCGGCGGGGGAGACCGCCGGCGGGGCGGGCCATCCGGGGAACAGCCGCCCTCCGTTGAGGCCCACCGTGACGTCGAGCCAGACGGCGGCGACCTGGCCGCGGTGGTCGACCCCGACCATGCCGCGGTCCTCCAGCCAGTGCAGCGGCGTGTCCCGGCGGAGTTGGTAGGACCGTCGGCGCGGCACGTGGTAGCTGATCCCCAAAGCGGTCACCGGCTGGGGGCCGCCGGTGGCCAGACTGGCGAAAACCTCGCGGACGTCGGGCGGCATGGCAGCCAGCTGGGCGGCGATCACGTCCGGGTCGCGCAGGGCCGCCTCGAGCCGGTCGACCCGCTCGTGCTTGCGGGGAGGTGGCTTGGCGATGCCGAGCGCCTTGAGGTGGCGGGCCAGCTCGTCGCTGGTCTCCTGCTGCAGGAACGGGCGCGCCGGGATGCCGGGGAGCTCCAGCCGGTCGGCCACGCCCGGGAGCAGCTCCAGCCACGCCCGGTCGCGGCGTGCCACGACCAGGCGACGCAGACCCTCCGCCGCCGCGTCCAGGTCCCCCGCCCGGTCGGCGCCCGCCTCGGCGGTGGCCTGCTCGGCGGTCAGCTGCCCCCCGTGCCAGGCGGCGAGGAGAGCCAGTCGCAGTTCGAGCCCGTCGCAGCTGAACAGCGTCGAGACGATCGTCCCGGTGCTCGTGAGCAGCTGCGCGAGGGTCGAGGCCGCCGCGGGGAGCCGCCCGCGGCGGCGGCCGACGACCTGGGGGCAGAGCGGACCCTGTCCGCTGAGCGCCCCCGAGATCTCGGGGACCCGGCGGAACAGGTCGGCGAGGTCGGCGGCGCTGAACGACTCCAGCGCGGCGCGGCGGGCGGCGACGGCATCGTTGGGCACGCGTTTCCCCTGGCAGCGTCGGGCACGGTCTCGCGCGTCCGCGCGGGGGAAGGCTGGGCAGGATAGCGCCGGGCGGGGCGTTGAGGGCGCAACCGCCGGCGCATCCTTACAGTGCGCGCATGTCGAAGGCGGGGCGGTTGCGGCCATGATCGGCGACCGCCTCGAGGCCGCCGCCCGGCAGGGCGCCGCGGCCGTGTCGTGACGTCGATCGAGATCCGCGAGCTCCAACCCGGCGACCGCGACGGCGTCGGCCGCCTGCTGCTGGAGGCCTACGATTCTTCGGGCCCCTTCGACGAGCCCTACCGCCGCTTCCTCGGCGACCCGAAGCGGTGGGTGCCGGGAGCCACCACCGTGTTCGTCGCGGAGCGCGACGGCCGGGTCGTCGGTGTTGTGGCGTTCACCCTCCCCGGCGACCGCGAGTTCGAGACGATGCTGCTTCCCGTGGCCGACTGCGGGTTCCGGTTCCTGGCCGTCGACCCGACCGCTCAGCGGTCAGGCGCCGGCCGGGCGCTGGTCGGCGCATGTCTCGACGCCGCACGTGAGCAGGGGTGCCGCCGCATGGTGATCCACTCGATGTGGTTCATGACGGCGGCGCACCGCCTGTACGAGCAGCTGGGGTTCGTGCGCCGCCCCGACCTCGACGTGCGGTTCCCGTCGGGTGTCGGCCACGCCTTCCAGCGTGACCTCATCCCCGACGCCGACCAGCACTTCCCACCGCCGGATGCGGTCCCCGACGAGCCACCGTGGTACGAGGACGTGTGGCGGGGGATCTGATTCAGGAGGCGAACCCGAGATGCAACGCACGATCACCGAGGTCGCGGTCGGTGTCGCCGCGGCGCTGGCGGCCATTGTGATGATTGCGCTGCCGACGTTGTTCCGGGGCGAGGCGGGCGGGGGACGGGTCGAGTTGGGCCTGATCCTGGTCGCCTACGCGCTGGTCGGCGTGGCTGCGGCCGCGTTCCACCAGCGTGTGGGGCGCGTCGCCGCGGGGATCGTGGCTGCTGCTATGTTGGCCGCGATCGTCGTTCACCCGGCGCTGCCGTTCTTCGGCCGCCCGACGTGGGTCCCCGACATGCTGGCACGGGTCGATCCGGCCGTCGCCGCTGTCGTTGCCGGGGTCGCCGGCCACCGCTTGCGCCGCTAGCACCCAGCGTGACGAAGCTCCGCGGCTGGTTGCACGCCACCGTATGGTCCACGGCCGGGCTGGCGGCCGCGTCCGGGTTCGGTCAGTTCGGTGTGATCGCGCTTCTCGGCGACCTGGCCGAAGCGTTCGGCGAGCCAGCCGGTGGCGGCGGGATACCGCAGGTGGGGATGGCTGCGACCACCGTCGGCCTGGGTCTCGCGGTCATCCGGCTGGCGTCGCTGGCGAGCTTGCCGGCCGCCAGCATCGCCGACCGGTTCGGTCGACGCCGGGTACTGATCGCCGTCTGCGCCGCTGGCCTGGGGTTCACCGTCGTGTCTGCTGCGTCGCCGAGCTGGTGGTGGTTCGTGGCGATCCTGGCGCTGGGCCGTCCGCTGCTGGCCGCGACGAACGCGATCGCCGGCGTGGTCGCTGCCGAGGAGACCACCAGCCAGGACCGGTCGAAGGCGATCGCGCTGGTCAGTGCCGCGTTCGCCGCCGGCAGCGGCCTGTTCGCGGTCTCCCGGGCGCTCCTCGACCAGTGGATCGGGTTCCGGGGGATGCTCGCGTTGGCTGTGGTGCCGTTGATGCTCGTGCCGGTCGTGGGGCGCCGGATCGAGGAGCCCGAACGGTTCGCCTCCGTCACGGCCGCTCCTCGTCGGCGTCTGGTCGGGCCGATGCCGCGCTCGCTGCGGCCACGTCTGGTGACGCTGTCCGCGATCCACTTCGGCATCGGGTTCCTGAGCGGACCGGTCAACTCCTACATCTTCCTGTACGGGGAGCAGGTGCAGGGGGTCGACGCCACCGCGATGGCGGCCCTGTTCGTCGCGTCGGGTGTCACGGGGCTGGCGGGGTTGCTGGCGGGGCGGTGGGCTGCCGACCGGTTCGGCCGGCGTGTCACCGCCGCATCCGGCCTGGCCGCCGGAGCCGCGTTCGCGTTCGTCACCTACAGCGGGTCGCGGGTCGGGCTGTTCGTCGCCTACCCGCTGACCGTCCTGGCCGCGTCGGCGTTCACCCCGGCCGCCGGCGCGCTGGACACCGAGCTGTTCCCCACCCGGGCGCGGGCGACCGCCGCCGGATGGATCGCCGCCGCCCAGATCCTGGGCGGGGTCAGCGGGCTGGCGGCGTTCGGCGTCCTCGCCGACACGCTCGTCAGCTTCACCGCTGCGGCTGCGGCGGTGAGCCTGCCGGCGGCGGCACTCAGCCTGGCCTACGTCCGGCTGCCGGAGACCCGCGGGTTGCGGCTGGAGGAGTCGGGGCGCCCACCGACCGACGGCCCGTGAGACACGTCACCCGCCCGGTCGGTCCGGGCGGGTGAACGGCGCGGAGCCAGGTCTGATTACGGCGTCGGCGTGGCCGTGGCCGTCGGCGTCGGGCTCTCCTCGGGGCTCTCCTCGGGGCTCTCGTCGGGGGTGGGCGTGGCCTCCGGCGTCTCGGTGACGGTCGCCGTCGCCGTCGGCGTGGCGGTCGCCGTCGCCGTCGCGGTGACGGTCGCGGTCGGCGTCGGGGTGGCGGTCTCGGTCACCTGGATCACGGCCTCGTCCAGCTGTGGATGGTCGTACGACCCGACCATGGCGATCTGGATGTCGCGGTACTCGTCCACGTCAGCGCACTCCACGTCGCCGAGGCACATCACGTACCCCGCGATGTCCCCCGAACCGGTCAGGTCCTGGTAGATCCCTGTCCCTCCGGTGATGTCGAAGGTGCCCCGGAAGGCGACCTCCTCCGGTGAGGTCCGTTGGAAGTCGGCGGTCCAGTCGAAGTCGATGCGGTCCCGCTGGTCGTCAGCGACGTCGTCGGTGACCGCGCCGGGGCGGGGCTGGCAGACCGTCAGCGCGATCGTCCCCTCGAGCTGGCCCTCGCCGTCCTCGGTCACTTCGGTCACCTGGAACTCGATCGGGTGCATGCGGGTCGAGGCCGGCGAACGGCTGTCCTCGAGCTTCGAGTTGAACGTGGCCAGGTTCGTCGAGATGTCGTTGATCGGGGCGTCGTCGGCACACGAGATCGCCGAGTAGCTGAACGTCCCCTCACTCTCACCATCCCAGGGCTCGGCCTGCATCGGGACGTCGGCGCCCCGGGGCGTCTCGCCTGTGCTGTGCGCCATCGCGATCACGTTGAAGGTCCCACCCTCAGCTGCCGGGGTGGGGGTGGGGCTGACTGCTGGGGTCGGTTCTTCCTCGGCCTGTGGGCACGCCGCCAGCAGCAGCGCGGCGACGCCGAGTACGGCGAGTCTCTTCACGGCAAGCTCCTTCGATGGTCAGATGGGCGTGGGAGGGCGCCCCGGGTCCGGCGAACGCTGCCCAGGCTGGCTGATCGCAGGACCGACCGTGTTGGGCGCTCCTGACCATCCGTACACGCAGGACGCTCGTGTCGAGGTCACCGACCGGGCCCTGCTGCACGGGTGGGACGAGGTATCAACCCGTCCTGCAATGGCGCGGACCCCGGACGATGGTCGTCCGGGGTCCGCCTGCTGGCTGTCGGGGGTTACGGGCGGGTGGGGCGCTCCACGCTGTCGGAGTGCTCGCCCTCACCGGCGTCCACGGGGGGCTCCTGCGGGCGGTAGGGGTCGCTGGCCTCGTCGGCCGTGACGTCCGCCGGCGGGTTGCTGGGACGGCTGGCCTCGTCGGCCGCGGCGGGCCGCTCGGGGCGCTTGTCATCGGCGACGTCGGTACCGGCTTCGCGGCCTGCCGACGCCCGACCCTCGGACGCGGCGTCGGACACCGCCCGACCGAACTCGCTGGGGTCATCGGACTGCGACTGCGACTTGCCGAACTCGCCCGGCTCGCCGTGGTACTCGTCGATCACCGAACGCACCGCATCGCTGCGGTCTTCGTCGCCGCGCTCGTGGGTCTCGACGTCGTGCGTGCCAAGCTCTTCGGTCTGTTCGGTGGTGGTGTCGACCGGCTGGTCCTGGCCGCCGGCGGGGACCGAGATCCCCACGCGGGCAGCGGCTTCGCTGAGCCCGTCCTGCATCGCGTCGGGGAGCTGTCCGGTGGCGCCTGCGACCAGGCCGGCTGCGGTGACGGCGCTGATCGCACCGGCAGCGACCTTGGCGCTCAGCGCGCTGAAGAGTGTCTCGAGCATTGTCGTGTGTCTCCTCTGGGGTGTCACGGTGCGTGGTTGCCCGTGACTCACAGTCGTGTATGCGTTGATCGGAGCCCGCCGGTTACGGGTGGCACGAAGATGGCCCCCCGTGACTAGCCCGCCGTGACCTCAGACCGGATCCGCGA
Organism: Actinomycetota bacterium; assembly: GCA_019347675.1. NCBI lineage: Bacteria > Bacillati > Actinomycetota > Actinomycetota bacterium. Next base: position 28,241 of record JAHWKW010000027.1, read on the forward strand.
GCGGGAGCCGAGCGGCCCTGAGTGGCGCGCCGCCACTGCGCGCCCCGGCGACCTGGGCGACGGGGGTGCCGGCCCCGTCAGGACCCGGGAGCGCCGGCGAACATCATCGTCAGCGCGCCGAGCGTGAGGACCGCGATGGGGGCTGCCACCCACCGCGGGACGGCTCTGTCACGTGTGGCGGCAACGAGGGCGAGAACGGCACCGACGGCCAGGATCAGCATCGAGAAGGTCGTGACCACCATGCCGACCGTGTGGGCCACTCCCTCCAGTGGCGGGCTCGTCGACCCTCGCGCCCACGATGTCGAACAGTTGACCCGTCACCACGCCGGTCATCCCGATGACGGCCATGCACCGACCCGACCGTCCGGGCGCGATCTGTCGCGCAGGCGGCCACCGACGCAACGCCGCGACGAGGAGCACACCCAGGGGCGCCCCGACGAAGAGATGGCTCAAGGCGTGCCCCACCGGGTCGGGGAGTCGGTCACCGCCCGCCGCGCTGCCGGTGCGACAGCGAGTGGCAACTTCCCCGACGCGCGCGGCGACCTCAGCTACCGGGCCGCGACCAGCAGGCCGGCCGGGGTCCTGGCTGTGCCGGTATCGACGGACAGCGCCTCGATCATGGCGCGGAGCAGGAGGAGGGAGTGGTCGTCGGCCGCCAGGTCGATGATGGCGGCGGCTGCGGTGTCGCAGTCGATGCGGTGGCCGTCGTCGTGCAAGGCCAGCACGGCCCGGGCGAGCCGCTGACGTTCGAGTGGGGTGTCGATGATCGCGAGCGCGTCGGGCATCGCCGCGGTCACCGCGTCGGCGTCGTCCTCGGCGATGGCCGTGCGGAGTCGTTGCAGGCCCGCCGGTAGCAGCCGTGGCAGCCTCGCGTGCAGCGACAGGTCGGTTGCCGGCAGGGCCGCGACCTCCTGGAACAGTTCGCCGAGCTCCTCGACGGTGTAGCCGGCCAGAACCGGGGCCCACTGGCGGCATGCGGCGTTGAGGAACGCGGTGGCCAGCTGGTCGGGTGACGGCCCGCGCGGGACCCCGCAGCAGCGCTTGGCCTTGGCCCCCGAACCACACGGGCAGGGCTGGTTGCGTCCGATCTTGGCCACGGCGTGCTCCTTGCTCACGGGTGGCCGGATGCTGACACAGCCCAGCGACATCTCCAACGATCCCGTGCCGATGAGACCAATCCCGGCACGGGAGGCCGCGGGGCGACACGTGCGTGTTCATGGGGCGCCTGGCCCGGCTGTCGCGACGCGGTCGGTCGGGCCGGTGTGGGGGTGGGGGGACCCGGGGGTCAGGTGGGTGGGTCTCGGACGAGGTGTCGCTGGTCGGGGGTGGTGAAGGTGACGGTGTTGTCGGGGTTCCACCGCACGTTCCAGCCGCCTTCGTGGACGAGCTGGTGGCAGTGGTCGCACAGCAGCACGAGGTTGTTGAGGTCGGTGGGCCCCAGGTCGGTCCAGTGCACGCAGTGGTGGGGGACACAGATGTGGGCGGGCGCCCCGCAGCCGCGGCAGGCTTTGTCGCGCACGAGCAGGCAGTCGCGCTGGCCGACGCTGGGGGCGCGGGTGGTGCGCCCCAGGTGGATCGGGACCGATGCGGAGATCGGAA
>JAHWKW010000028.1 GCA_019347675.1 Actinomycetota bacterium
AAGCCACCGTCACCGCCGACGCTGCCGGGCACCGTCTGGATCAACCGACCCAACGACACCGCCGACAAGGAGCAGCCGACTCAGTAGTTCCTTGAAGATCTTGTCTCAAGAAGCTTGACAGGTTCCGAGGGCGCCAGCGCCGCCTGGGTCGCGGCGATGTCGGCAAGGCCGGCTCCCATCTCGGCGGCCGCGAGCGGGGCGAACTCCAGACCCGTCAGCAGCGTGAACAGCGTGCTGCCGATGACGATGAACGGGAACCCCACGGCGCTGAAGCGCTCCTCGCCCGCGTCACGCAGATAGCTGCGGATGGCGAGGAAGGCGAGGATGACCAGGCCCGACGCCACCCCGGTCGCCAGGTGCACCAGCCCCCAGCGGATGGTGTCGGCGGCGACCGCCGCCGCGACGGCGGCGTCGTTCGGTAGCCGCCCTGGCAGGAAGGGGTGGGTGACCAGTGCTGCCAGCAACGCGGCGGGGGCGATGGCGACAATGGCGGAGCGGGATCTTGTTCTCATGGTGGCGGGCATCGGGTTTCCACCTTCGGTTCTCTCGGCGCGGTCGATGAATCGTTGAGTGTCATCGAGCGCGAGCCGCAGCGTCTCGTCCAGCAGGGCGTCGGGCTGTTCGATATGGGGCCTGGACCTCACTCCAGCCCGCCCAGGTCCTAGCAAGGGAGAACACGGATCTCGTCAGTAGAAGCTGGAACCTGTCCGAGGTGGCTTGGGGGCGCTGAGGTCCGATCGCGGGACGCGGTTGGAGGTGCAGCGGGTCAGGAGCTGCGTTGCGATCGGCCAGCCTCCAGTTGGTCGTGCCGGTCGGTTACCTGTGGGCCACGGTGGCTTTGCCCGCGCCGAGCCGCGATCGCATCGGCGATGTGAGCGGCGTCTCGTCCCACACCGTGGATCTGCTCCGAGGAGACCGCGTAGAGGAACTTGAGGCCGATGAAGTACAGGCCGGGCATCTGCTCGACGACACCGCGGCGATGGTTGGGCTCGGACCTGCCTTCTTCGATCGCTGGAAGGTCGATCCAGGAGAACCCTGGATGGAACCCGGTGCACCACACCACGTTGGCAACATCGATGCGACGGCCGTCTTCGAGTTGGGGCTGTCCGTGCTGGACCCCGGTGATCCGGGGGACACGTTCCACGCCTGCTGCTGCTAGGTCCTTCGGCTTGACCCTCAGCAAGGGCTCACCGGTGGACTGCATCTTGGGCCGGGCCTTTCTTCCGATGGGCGTGCTGGTGGTCAGCACGCGGTGGAAGATGACCCGCCCGACGAACGGCAGGAGGATCCGCGCTGCCACGGTCTCTGGACGGAACGGGATGACACCGGTGTCGGGCCCGGACAGCCAGACGTCGTGGGTTCTGGCCAGCTCCATGGCGACCTCTGCGCCCGAGTTGCCTGCTCCCACCACGAGGACACCTCCTTGCTGGAGCTGACCGGGGTTGCGGTACTCGGCGACGTGAAGCTGGACGATGCCCGGGTCGAGCTCGCTGGCGAACTCCGGGACCCGGGGACGCTGCCAGCTCGACATCGCAACCACCACGTTGTCGGCTTCGAACCGGCGGTTGCCCGCAACCGCCACGAAGCGGTCGCCCTCTCGAGACAGCCGCTGCACCCGCACACCGGTCTCGACAGGGATCTCGAAGCGCTCGGCGTAGGACTGCAGGTAGTCGGCCATCTCGTCCTTGCTGGGAAACTTCCAGTGGTACCCGACGTGGGGCATCCCGGGTAGGGCGTTGAGGCGGTTGGGGGTGAACAGCCGCAGCGAGTCCCACCGGTTGCGCCAGGCGTCCCCGACCCGGTCGTTGGCATCGACGATCGTGTACGGCAGGCCACGTTGGGTGAGGTGGTAGCCCACAGCCAGCCCGGACTGTCCCCCGCCGATGACCAGCGTCTCCACGTACTGGCTTGCAGTCCGATCGGTCATGTCGTGACCCTCCCTGGGCGACGCTCGCCCCGATGCCGTATACTCTGCCTTGGAGTAACCTACACTCCGATTTGGAGTAAGTCAAGAGGTGGGGATGAAGGATCGCCTGACGACTACCTCGTATGCGGTGCTGGCTCAGGTAGCGGTGCGGCCCTGGTCCGCTTACGAGCTGGCCGAGCAACGAGTGCGCTACTTCCGGTACGTGTGGCCTCGGGCCGAAAGTGCCATCTACCGTGAGGTGAAGCGGCTGTCCGCGATGGGCCTGCTGGAGGGCAGAAAGGAGTACACCGGGCAACGGTCCCGAACCGTCTACTCCATCACCCAAGACGGCAAAGAGACGTTGCGGGAGTGGCTCGCAACCCCGATCTCTCCGTTCTCGATGGAGTTCGAGGCGATGTCGCGCCTGTTCGTCGCTCCGCTGGGCACCAAAGACGACATCGTGGGCTCCCTCAAACAGGTCCGTGCTGACGCCCAAGACATGCTCCGGTTCGCCGGGGAGGTCAAGCAGGAGTTCATCGACGGCATCAACGTCGCCCAAGACCAGGTGCACATCAGAGCGCTAGCGGTGGACTTCTTCATCAGCCTGCTGATCACCGTGGAGGCATGGTCCCAACGCACCCTCGCAGAGATCGAAACCTGGGACGATCTCATGCCCTCCGAGGACAAGAACGAGAAAGCGCTCGACAAGATCCGTCAACTTCCGGTCCGCACCCCCCAGGATTCACTCGAGAACGTCTCCAAACCGCCCAAGAGCCAGATGCGGACCCGCTCTTGACAGCGCCTCACCGAAGGTCATCCAGGCAACGAAACTCGTCGTGATCTGAAGCGCCGTCTGACCGGGAGCTTGGTTACTCGATCGTCCTTGCGACCCGTCGCGGGTCTCACCAGGACAGGGCAGGCGCCCGGTCCCGGGAGTTCTCCCGATCGACGCGCCATGCCCCCGCCTTCTGCGCGACCGACTCAGCTCGGATCCGACGGAGCACCTCGGGCCGCCTTCTCTGGCCACGCCAGCCGCGACCTTCACGATCCGCGCGACGAGATCAACTCCCGCGACATCGCCATCTCCTGGACCAGCGGTTATGCGCGGCTCAAGGCGACCAGCCGCATTGCAGGTCCGCGTGACAACCACCGTTCTGAGCGCGGTGTCTCGGGCGGGCTAGCCCGGCTACACGACTTCGGGGAAGCTGCGGTAATTCGCGCATGACCTTCGGCGCGGAGCACGTATAAGCGCCAGAGGACCGACATGCGACGGCCTTCGCACGCTCTGGGACTTTGCGCGATCGAGGCATTCCGTCACCCGTGCAGGGGACTACTGCGCTTCCACGTCAGCGACCCAGAGGCAACGGACGCCTGTCGCTCGCTAGCGTTCTTGGGGGAGGTCGCCTGTGGCTGGGATGCGTGCCGAGGTCGAGCAGCACCGCGACGAGCTCATTGCTGCCGCGGAGCGCCATCGTGCACGCAACGTGAGGCTGTTCGGGTCGGTGGCCACCGGCCGTGATGACGCTGACAGCGACGTGGACTTCCTGGTCGACTTCGAACAGGGTGCGACACTGCTCGACCTGGCTGACTTGAGGGACGAGTTCCAGGAGATTCTCGGGCGTCCGGTCGATGTGCTGTTATCACGAGGGCTCAAGCCGCGGGATGAAGACATCCGTCGCGAGGCCGTTCCGCTGTGACGCGTGGCGATCGGCATCGGCTGCTGGACATGCGGGAAGCGGTGGTCGACCTGTCGACGATCGTCGAGCGCGGCCGCACGACGTGGGATGACGACAAGTTCGTCCGGCTGGCGGCACAGAAGCTGCTGGAGATCCTCGGCGAGGCCGCGAAGCAGGTCAGCGATGAGGTCGGTTCCCGGTATTCGGACGTGCCGTGGCGCGACCTGGCCCGGGTCTGAGACGTCTACACCATGCGTACCACCGCGTCGACTTCGACCTGATGTGGGAGCAGTTGGTGACACAGCTCGCAGACCTCCGACGGACGTTGGGCCGGATCGATCCCGGCGAAGTGGCTGAGGACTGAACGTTGGCGCGGACGTGGCTGTCGATCCGGGTCGACCTTGTGGATGGCATGCACGCCCACGCGTTGTGGCCACGACCGGGCCGACTGATGCTCGCACGGCCGGGGATGACGTTCCGGATGTTGGCTGACGCGATCAATGACGCGTTCGCACGCTGGGACCTCGCCCATCTCCACGCGTTCACGCTGGCAGATGGAACCCGCATCACGATGAAGGGTCCGTGGGACGATGATTGGAACGAGCCGGAGTTGGATGACACGCAGGAGAAGCTGACCCGACTGTCACTGGGTGAGCAGTTCACCTACGAGTTCGACTTCGGTGACAGCTGGATGCACCTGTGCACGGTGGCCGACGAGAAGGTCGACCCTCACGAGGTGTACGGCGAGGCGCCGAAGCGGCCCGTTGCGTCACCACCCCGTCGTCGACCTCGTCCACCGGGCCGTCCAGGCCGACGAGCAGCTCGGCCGCCGCATCGTCTGGGAGCGGCGTGAGCCCGAGCTCACCCGGCTGCCGGTCGAGCCGCCCGAGGGGGCGCCGGAGGGCCCCCAGCGGCCGGTCCCCCTCCCGGACGGCGAGATCGAGCGCTACAGCGACCGGACCTGGTTCAGCTCGCTGGCCGGGCTGGCGTCGAGCCTGGCGGCCACCAACGACCTGAAACGCGCGGTCGTCCCGGTCCTGGACCTGATCCCGAAGCCCGCCCGGTTCGGACGCGACGCGTTCGCCGCCCGCCTCGACCGGGTCCTCGCCGCGCGCGGCGTCGTCACGATGGATCCGGGGGCGCTGCGACGGCTGGACCGGCTCGACGTCCTGGTTGTCGCACCCGGCGTCCTGAGCGAGGATGGGGTGGCGGCCGCGGGCGCGGACGTCGTGGTCGCGGGGTCCGATCACCACGGCCTGCGGCTCGTCTCGCTGGGGCCGAGCCCCCTCGACGTGCACGAGAGCTCCGAGGATCCGGTCGCGCTGGTGCGGCGCCTGCAGCGGGAGTCCCACGTCGTCGGCCTGGTGGCGGCCGGCCCGATCGCGGCGCTGGCGCACGCCGACGTGGCCATCGGCCAGGTCCGCGAGGGGCGGCCGGTCCCGTGGGAGGCCGACGTGCTCGTGGGACCGGACCTCGCCGACCTCCTGCTGCTGGTCGAGGCGACCGGAGCTGCGCGCGAGGTCAGCCACCAGTCGGTCCCGCCTGGCGCAGCTCGGCGCCAGCATCGGGGCAGGCGCGGCCTTCGACGGGCTGCCCCGCACGGCCCGTGACCGGGTCGTCCGCATCGTCGACGGCGCCGCCCTGCTGGCCGTCGGCAACGGCCTGCGGATGGCGCGGGCCCTGGCCGACCTACCCACCACCCTGGAGCGGCGCACCCGGCCGTGGCACGCGATGGCGGTCGACGACGTCCTAGAGCAGCTCGGCACCTCCCTCGACGGGCTCCCTGAGGAGCTCGCGGCGGAGCGCCGCGGGCCGTCGGACGGACCGCCGAGCGCCGCCCGCCTGCTGGCCCGGAGCGTCGGCGAGGAGCTGATCAACCCGCTCACGCCGGTCCTGGCCGCCGGCGCCGGGCTGTCGCTGGCCACCGGGGCGGTCACCGACGCGGCCCTCGTCGCGACCGTCGTCGGACTGAACGCCGCGATCGGAGGCGCCCAGCGCTTCCGCACCGAGCGGGCGATCGCGGCCCTCGAGCAGCGCGGCCAGCAGCACGTGTCCGTGCGACGGGACGGCGGGGTCCACCGGGTCGCGGCCGGAGCGCTGGCGCCGGGGGACGTGATCGAGCTGTCACCCGGCGAAGCCGTGCCGGCCGACTGCCGCATCATCGCTGCCACCGGCTTCCTGCGACGCCTCCCCCCGCGGGAGATCCTGGACGCCAGCGTCGGCCTGGCGGTCGCCGCGGTGCCCGAGGGGCTGCCGCTCCTGGCGACCGTCGCCCAGCTCGCCGCCGCCCGGCGCCTGTCGCGACGCTCGGTCCTGGTCCGCAACCCCCGCGCGGTCGAGGCGCTGGGGCGGGTCGACGTGGTCTGCGCGGACAAGACCGGGACGCTGACGGAGGGCCGGATCCGGCTCGCGGCCGTCTCCGACGGGGTGCGCGAGGTCGTCCCGGACCGGCCGAGGTCGGGACCTCCCACCACCGGGTGCTGCTGACCGCGCGCCGGGCGACGCCGATCCGGCGCGACGGACCCCTGCCGCACCCCACCGACCAGGCGGTCGCCGAGGGGACGCGGCGGGCGGGGGTCCGCCGGGAGGACGGCGGCGAGTTCGAGGTCCTCGACGACGTGCCGTTCGAACCGGGCCGCAGCTTCCACGCGGTGCTCGCCGGGACCGAGGGGCACCGGGTGCTCGCGGTCAAGGGTGCCCCCGAGGTGGTGCTGGACCGGTGCGCGACGTGGGCGCACCCGACCGATGGGGCGGTCGGCCTCGAGGACGGCCGCCGCCGCGAGCTGGAGGACGAGTACGAGCGTCTGGCCGTGCGGGGCCTGCGGGTGCTGGCGATCGCGGAGCGTCCCCTCGACCAGCACGAGGTCGACGGTCACGAGGTCGGCGACCTGCGCTTCCTCGGGTTCCTCGGTCTGGCCGATCCGGTGCGCCCGGTGGCGGCCGACTCGATCCGCGAGCTGCGTCGCGCCGGTGTCGAGGTGATCATGATCACCGGCGATCACCCGGTCACCGCCCGCAGAATCGCCGCGGAGCTGGGTCTCGACGGGGACGCGCTGCTGACCGGCCCAGAGATGGACGCGATGGGCGACGACGAGCTCGCCGAGCGGCTGCTTGAGACCCGGGTCTTCGCACGGGTCACCCCGGCGGCGAAGGTCGACATCGTCCGGGCCCTCCAGCGGGACGGGTTCACGGTCGCGATGACCGGGGACGGGGCGAACGACGCTCCGGCGATCCGGCTGGCGGATGTGGGCATCGCCCTCGGCAAGCGGGCCACCCCGGCGGCGCGGGAGGCGGCGGACCTGATCATCACCGACGAGCGGCTCGAGGTGATCGTCGACGCGATCGCCGAGGGACGCAGCCTGTGGTCGTCGGTCCGCGACGCGGTCGCCATCCTGCTCGGCGGCAACGTGGGCGAGATCTCGTTCATGCTCCTCGGCGCGCTGGTCGGTCGGCGGCCGCCGCTGAACGCCCGCCAGGTGCTGCTCGTGAACTTGCTGACCGACGTCGCGCCGGCGATGGCGATCGCGGTCCGCCCGCCCGTCGGGCGGACCACCGCCGCGTTGCTCGCGCAGGGACCGGAGGAGGCGCTCGGCGGGGAGCTCGACCGGGCGATCGTCTGGCGGGCGGTGGGGACCGCGTGCGGCGCCACCGGCGCGTACGCGCTCGCCCGGATCACGGGCACGCGGCGCCGCGCCCAGACCGTCGGGCTCGTCGCGGTGGTCGGGGCGCAGATGGGCCAGACGATCGCCGTCGCCGGCCGCGACCCCCGGGTGCTCGCCGCCGGGCTCGGATCCGCGGCGGTGCTGGGAGCGTGCGTCCAGACGCCGGGGATCAGCCGGCTGGCGGGCTCACGGCCGATGGGCCCGGTCGGGTGGACGCTGGGGCTCGTGGGCGCCACCGCCGGCGCGACCGTCGGGGTCGCCGGTCCGTGGGTCGAGCGGCAGCTGCAGAGGGTCGGCATCGAGCTGCCGATCCCCGAGCCGTCCTTCGGCAGAGAGCCCGCTCGCTGATCGAAGGCCCCCCATCAGCGCGGGCGCTGAGCGGTCAGGAGGGCAGCTGGGCTCGCCAGCTCGGCTTTGCTGCACCTGCCTCGCATGGACGGATACGGCGAGGCGGCTCCGGTTAAGAACGGACCGGTGAACCGGGTGGTGCCCTCAACCAGCGTCCCGATCGCCGAGCTGCCCAGGCCGAGGATGAGGTCGCCTTCCCAGTGCCCGGGCACGGCCCGGTCGTCCGCTTCGGCAGGCCGCTGACTGATCAAGATCTCGGGGCTGACGAACTTCTTGCCCCGTCCTCGAGTGCGTGCTCTCGGTACTCGCAGCGCCCGTCCGGTGCGCAGGCAGGCGACCAGTTCACGGCGTAGCGCCCCGCGGCCCTGGACGTAGAGCGTCTGGTAGATGGCCTCGTGGGAGATCCTCATGGACGCCTCATCGGGGAAGTCGACCTTCAGCCGGTTCGAGATCTGCTCCGGGCTCCACGAGTTCGCCCATCGTCTGTCCTGACGTCGACCGTGGCGGCGACCGATCCAGGGCACCTGCGGACCGGCCACCTCGACGCCGTCGAGCGTTACGAGGTTGCCCGCAAGCCGCTGTTGCACGTAGTCGCGGAGCCGGTCGTTGGCGGCGAGCTTGGCGACCTTCGGACGTTTGGCACTCCGGTCGGCGTGCCACTGCGCGGTCGTGGCCCGATACTCCAGCTTGCCACCCCGGGTCGCGGCGTTGCGGCGCAGCTCCCTTGAGACGGTCGACGGCGACCGATCCAGCCGGCGTGCGATCTCGCGAACGCCGACCTTCTGGGCGTTGAGAATCGCGATCTCCTCTCGCTCGACGAAGGACAGGTAGCGCCCCGAGAGCGGAGCGGGACTGACGGTCGGCATGCCACCACCTTCACGGAACCAGCGTGAACCAACAGCCGGCGAGACGCCGGCCGCGTGGCGGCATCTTCGCTCGACAACCCGCCGGCGATCGCACCCCAGAACCGCTGGCGGTGTTCTCGCCTGGCCACCGATGGACGCCCCGGCGAACGCATCGCCGGACGAGCACGGTCACCTTGTCGACGCCTGCTCGTTCCCATCGCCACTCCTCACTCTCGAGGTGTTGCGACGACCGCTTGAATTCACCCTGGGTGCCGTGGTCGGAGTGGTGGATGGTGCTGGCGGCGGGCTTGCGCCGGCAGCAGGCCATGTCGAGCGCGTCGAGGACCAGCTCGGTTCGCAGGTGGTCGGCGATCGAGTGGCCGACCACCAGGCGCGAGAACGCGTCGATCATGACGGCGAGGTAGACCTTGCCGTCGCCGGTGGGGTGCTCGGTGACGTCCGCCACCCACAACGCGTCGGGCCGGTGGGGGCTGCAGGCGCGGTTGACCAGGTCGTCAGACGAGGTCGCTTGCGGGTTGCGGCGGGTGCAGCCACCCCGTCTGCGACGGGTCACACCGGCGATGTTGGCCACGCGCATGAGCCGTTCGACGCGTTTGCGGTTGACCCGCATGCCGCGACCAAGCCGCAGCTCAGCGTGAACGCGCGGGGAACCATAGGTCCCACGCGAGGCGGTGTGGATCTCGCGGATGGTGGCAACCAGCGCCGCGTTGTCACGCGCACGCTGCGAGGGCTGGTGCTGGCGGGCCCGCCACTCGTAGAAGCCGGACGGTGACACGCCCAGCACACGACAGGCGAAGCGGACCGGGAAATCGGCCTTCTCTCGCTCGATGAACGCGTCCGTCACGGCCGGGGAAGGACGTTCTCGGTGGCGAAGAAGGCCGCGGCTCGAGAGAGCAGATCGCGCTCCATCCGCAGCAGCCGGTTCTCGCGGCGCAGCCGCGACAGCTCCTCGCGCTCGCCGCTGGTCAAGCCCTCCTTGCGGCCGTGGTCGATGTCGTGGCGGTCCAGCCAACGGCGCAGGCCGGACTCGGAGATGCCCAGCTCGCGCGCGACCTGCGCGACCGGGCGACCTTCCTCACGCACCAGGTTGATCGCCCGGCGTCGGAACTCCTCAGGGTAGGGAGCAGGCATACGGTCCTCCTTCCAGGGGCATCATGCCCCGACACACATCAGGTGTCCGGAGAACCGGGGGAAGTCCAGGCTCGTCCCCAAGCCCCGTCCACGGACTCACCCCCGCCATCAGCGACCTACTGAAAGATCGGGGTTAGCGAATCGGAACGTGGACGAAACGTTGCTGACATGAGGGCTTCGTAACGTGCCGGCCGCTCGGGAAGGTGCTCTTGCCGGCCGCCCTTCCGACGGACTGTCCGCTACCTACGACGGAGGACCTGTGAACCACCGTCCTGTGAGAAACGACGTCCCTGAGGTCGGTTACCGGTCTGGAGCACTGTTGGCGATCGCCTTGACGGCGGTCTTGGCCCTCTCCCTGACGGCGTGCGGTGCCCAGCAACCGCAGACGGGCAGCGTGACCGACGGCGGAGCAACCCCCGCAGCAGCGGGTGGGGGCGACACCATCAAGGTGGGCATCCTGCACTCGTTGAGCGGCACGATGGCGATCAGCGAGGTATCGGTGAAGGACGCCGAGATGCTCGCAATCGAGGAGATCAACGCGGCGGGTGGGGTGTTGGGAAAGCAGCTGGAACCGATCGTGGAGGATGGTGCGTCGGACTGGCCCACTTTTGCGGAGAAGGCCGACAAGCTGATCAACGAGGATGGGGTTGCCACGGTCTTCGGTGGGTGGACCTCTGCTAGCCGTAAGGCGATGCTTCCGGTGTTCGAGCGCAACCAAGAATTGCTGTGGTATCCGGTGCAGTACGAGGGGCTGGAGGCGTCCCCCTACATTTTCTACACGGGAGCCGCACCCAACCAACAGATCATCCCGGGGTTGGAGTACCTGAAGGAGCAGGGCCACCAGCGCATCTTCCTGCTCGGTAGCGACTACGTGTTCCCGCGCACGGCCAACAAGATCATCCGTGCCTACGCGGCCGCGAACAGCCTAGAGATCGTTGGTGAGGAGTACACCCCGTTGGGTCACACCGAGTACTCGACGGTCATCAACCGGATCAAGAGCGCCGATCCGGACGCGGTGTTCAACACGCTGAACGGCGACAGCAACGTCGCGTTCTTCAAGCAGTTGCGCAACGCTGAGATCACCGCCGAGGACCTGCCGGTCATGTCGGTGAGCATCGCTGAGGAGGAGATCAAGGGGATCGGGCCGGAGAACGTCGCCGGCCATCTGGTCGCGTGGAACTACTTCCAGTCTCTGGAGTCCCCGGAGAACGAGGAGTTCGTGGCCGCCTTCAAGGACCGCTACGGCGCCGAGCGGGTCACCACCGATCCCATGGAGGCCAACTACGCCGGCGTGTACCTGTGGGCGCAGGCCGTCGAGAAGGCCGGCTCTACCGAGCCGGAAGCGGTCAAGGAGGCCGCCGCGGGACTGACGTTCCAGGCACCTGGCGGCACTTACACCATCGATGGAAACAACCAGCACCTGTTCAAGACCGCGCGCATCGGGGTGGTCCAACCGGATGGCCAGATCGAGCAGGTGTGGGCGACCGACGAGCCCGTCGAGCCCGACCCGTTCCTCAGGACCTACGGGTGGGCGTCCGAGCTCGCGCCCGACGAGGGCTGACCCACCAGCCCGCTTCCGATCGATGGGAGGCCCGACCATGGACGTGGTGTTGCCCCAGCTGTTCGTGGGTCTGAGCCTCGGCGCGATCCTCCTGCTGGTCGCGTTGGGCCTGACCTTCACGTTCGGCCAGATGAACGTCATCAACATGGCGCACGGCGAGTTCCTTATGGCGGGGGCCTACACCGCCTACACCGTCCAGCAACTACTGGGTCCCGAGGCCGCGACACGGTCGTTCGTGGTGGCCCTCCCCGGGGCGTTCGTCGTCGGTGGGCTGCTAGGCCTGCTCCTCGAGCGCACCCTGATCCGGCGGCTGTACGGCCGCCCCCTGGACACGCTGCTGGTCACCTTCGGGGTTGCGCTCGCGTTGCAGCAGGCGGCGCGCGACATCTTCGGGGCGCCCAACGTCCAGGTGGTCGCGCCGGCCTGGTTGGGCGGCGGGCTCACGGTGGCCGGCGTGCAGTTGCCCTACACGCGACTGTTCATCCTCGGGCTCGTGGTCGTGGCAATCACCGCCGTCGCGGTATTCATCCACGTGCTGCCTGCCGGCCGGCGCATGCGTGCGGTGATGCAGGACCGGGAGTTGGCGGGCACGAGCGGCATCGCCACGCCGCGGGTCGATGCCAGCACGTTCGTGATCGGGTCGGGACTTGCCGGTGTCGCCGGGGTCGCGTTGACCCTGCTCGGTCCGATCGGGCCGACGATCGGGATCTTCTACCTGGTGGACGCCTTCCTCGTCGTCATCGTGGGCGGACTGGGCCGGTTGTGGGGGGCGGTCGTGGCCGCGTTCGGCTTGGGCATCCTGAACTCGTTCGTCGAGTTCACCACGGGCGCCAGCCTGGCCAAGGCGATCCTCTTCGTCGCGGTGGTCGTGTTCCTGCAGTTCCGTCCCCAGGGCGTGTCGGGCGTCCGATCGAGAGCCCTGGCATGAGCCACACGATCCAGGCCCCAGGTGGCACGAAGCGAGTGGCCGAACCTCCACGTTCGCATCCGCCGGCAGCGCCGCGACGTCGGCGGTTCGTCTCGCTCACGCGAGCTCGCCGGGTCACGGCCGTGATCCTCTTCTTGGGGTTACTGGCCGCTCCCTTCCTGCTGTCGGGCTTCCGGCTCGGGCTGCTCGCCAAGTACCTCACGTACGCGATCCTGGCCATCGGCCTGGACGTCGCCTGGGGGTACGGCGGGATGCTGTCGTTGGGTCACGGGCTGTTCTTCGGGCTGGGCGGCTACGCGATGGCCATGCACCTCAAGCTGGTCGCGGCCGGAGGGCGCCTGCCGGACTTCATGAGCTGGAGCGGTACCGCCGCGCTGCCCGTGTGGTGGGAACCGTTCTCCAACCTGGCGTTCACGCTGACCGCGGCGGTCGTGGTACCGGCGCTGGTGGGCGGCGGGCTCGGCTACATCGTGTTCCGCAACCGGGTACGTGGGGCCTACTTCGCGATCCTCACACAGGCGCTGGTCGCGGCGTTCGCCATCGTCCTGGTCGGCCAGCAAGGGGTCACCGGCGGCACCAACGGGATGACCAACTTCACGACTCTGGCCGGCTACGACCTCACCTCGCCCGCGGTCCAGCGGGGGCTGTACCTGATCGTCGTCGCCGCGCTGGCGGGCAGCTACCTGATCGCCAGGCAACTGGTCCGCAGCCGCTTCGGGAGCCTGCTGATCGCCACCCGAGACGGCGAGGACCGGGTGCGGTTCCTCGGCTACTCCCCGACCGTGACCAAGGCGGCCACGTTCGCCTTCAGTGCGGCGCTGGCCGGACTGGCTGGGGCTCTGTTTGTGCCGATCGTCGGGATCATCGCCCCGGGCATCATCGGGATCATCCCGTCGATCCAGATGGTGTTGTGGGTTGCGGTCGGCGGACGGGGAACGCTGTACGGGGCCGCTCTCGGAGCGGTGCTGTTCGGGCTCGGACAGACCACCCTGAGCGAAGCGATGCCGTCGGGCTGGCTGTACCTCCAGGGCGCCCTCCTGGTGGCCGTGCTGGTGTTCGCACCGCGTGGGCTCGCGGGCCTGATCGACGGGATCCGCCGGCGCGTGGCCCGCGTTGCGGCCTCACTCGGGGGCTTCGGACGTGCCCCCACCGGTGCGGAGCTGCCGGGATGAGCGAGCCGCTGTTGCGGATTCGGGGCCTGACGGTGTCGTTCGGCGGCTTCCACGCCGTGGATGACCTCGACCTGGACGTGGAGGCAGGCGAGCTCCGGTTCCTGATCGGCCCCAACGGCGCCGGCAAGACGACCCTGATCGACGCGATCACCGGCAGGGTCCGTCCCGCGACGGGGAGCATCCGGTTCGCCGGCACCCAGCTGGCTGGTACACGGGAACACGCGATCGTGGGGCTCGGTGTCGGTCGCTCGTTCCAGACGCCCACCGTGTTCGACGAGCTGTCCGTGCTGGCCAACGTGGACCTGGCAGCTGGCCTGCACCGACCCTGGACGACCCTGCTGCGTCGGCGCACCGCGATCACGCCGGACGTCGCTGACACGCTGGAGGTAGTGGGCCTCACCAACCTGGCCGAGCACCCCTCCAGGAGCCTGTCGCACGGCCAGCGCCAGTGGCTCGAGATCGCGATGCTGCTGGTGCAGGACCCTCGGCTGCTCCTGCTCGACGAACCGGTGGCGGGGATGACCCAAGAAGAGCGCACGCGCACCGGCCAGCTGCTCGAGCAGCTCGTCGAACACCGCACCGTGATCGTCGTCGAGCACGATATGCGCTTCCTGCGCCGGTTCGCCCGCCAGGTCACCGTCATGCACGAGGGGCGCATCCTGTGCGAAGGCACGGTCGACGAGGTCCAGGCCGACGAGCACGTGCGGGCGGTGTACCTCGGGCGTCAGCACGCGGACGCCGACGTCCCCGACGAGACCCACGTGTCCACCCGCGACGGTCAGGTGAACTGAAGGATGCTGCGGATCGACGACCTGCACGCCGGCTACGGGTCGACCAAGGTGCTGTCGGGGATCGACCTGGCCGCACCTGACGCGGTGACCTCCATCATGGGACGCAACGGTGTCGGCAAGACGACCCTGCTGAAGGCCGTCCTCGGGCTGGTGACGGTCTGGCACGGGACCATCACCTTCGACGACACCGACCTGGGCGGCCTGCAGCCCTACCAGCGTGTCCGTCTCGGCATGGGGTACGTGCCCCAGGGCCAGGCGGTGTTCTCGGACCTGACCGTCCGGGAGAACCTCACGGTCGTCGCCGAGTCGGCCGGGCGCGACGCGACGGTGGCGGTGTCCGAGGCGCTGGAGGTCTTCCCGCGGCTCGAGAAGCTCCTGACCTGGCGCGCCGGGGTCCTGAGCGGTGGACAGCGCCAGCAGTTGGCCATCGCCCGTGCCCTGGTGCGCCGGCCGCGCCTGCTGGTGCTCGACGAGCCGACCGAGGGCATCCAGCCCTCGATCGTGGACGAGATCGAGGATGCCCTGCGGCGCCTGCGAGGCCACCGCGGCACGTCCGTCCTGGTGGTCGAGCAGTACGTCGACTTCGCGCTGCGCCTGTCCGACCAGTACGCGGTGATGGACGCCGGCAGGATCGTCGCGCAGGGACGGACGAGGGAAGTCGACGCCGAGACGGTCAACGACCTGCTGGTCGTCTGAGCCCGACCGACCCGAGAGAGGTGAGACGTGCGTCTGACTCCACACGAGCAGGAGCGGCTTCTGATCCATGTGGCTGCGGACGTCGCCCAGCGTCGACGTGACCGGGGGCTACGTCTCAACCATCCCGAGGCGGTGGCGCTCCTGACCGCGTTCGTGCTGGAGGGCGCCCGCGACGGCCGCACGGTCGCCGACCTGATGCAGGCCGGCCGCGAGGTGCTCGGCCGCAGCGACGTCATGGACGGCGTGGCCGAACTCGTGGACGAGGTGCAGGTCGAGGCGACCTTCCCGGACGGCACCAAGCTCGTGACCCTCCACGATCCCATCCAATGACCACGGGAGGACGAACGCAGTGATCCCCGGACAGATCGTCGTCCGCGAGGGCACCATCGAGGTCGTGCCCGACCGACCCACCCGGACGCTGCGCGTCCGCAACACCGGCGACCGACCGATCCAGATCGGCTCGCACTTCCACCTCGCCGAGGCCAACGCGGCTCTCGCCTTCGACCGGCAGGCCGCCTGGGGCTTCCGGCTGGCGGTCCCGGCGGGCACCTCGGTCCGCTTCGAGCCCGGCTTGCAGCAGGACGTGGAGATCGTCGCGTTCGGTGGCCACCGCATCGCTGCCGGGTTCCGGGGGCTGTGCGCCGGCCGCCTCGACGACCGGAAGCCCGACGATGGCTGAGATCGATCGCGCGCGGTACGCGCAGCTGTTCGGACCGACGACCGGCGACCGCATCCGGCTCGGCGACACCGACCTACTCATCGAGATCGAAGAGGACCGTGCCCGGGGCGGGGACGAGGTCGTGTTCGGCGGCGGCAAGGTCATCCGCGAGTCGATGGGACAATCGAGGGCCAGCCGCGCCGATGGGGCGCTGGACCTCGTCATCACGGGAGTGGTCGTGCTGGACCACTGGGGGATCGTCAAGGCCGACGTCGGCGTGCGTGACGGACGCCTCGCGGGCATCGGCAAGGCCGGCAACCCCGACACGATGGACGGGGTCGACCCCGCCCTGGTGATCGGTCCTGGCACGGAAGCGATCGCGGGCAACGGACGGATCCTCACCGCCGGTGCGATCGACTGCCACGTGCACCTGGTCTGCCCCCAGATCCTCGAGGAGGGGCTGGCCAGCGGCATCACGACCATCGTCGGCGGCGGCACCGGCCCGGCCGAGGGCACCAAGGCCACCACGGTCACGCCTGGGCCGTGGTACCTGCAGCGGATGCTGGAGGCGCTCGATTCCTGGCCGGTAAACGTCGCCCTGCTCGCCAAGGGCAACACGGTCTCGCACGGCGCCCTGGAGGAACAGCTGGCCGGTGGTGCCGCCGGATTCAAGCTCCACGAGGACTGGGGGACCACCCCTGCGGCGATCGACGCGTGCCTGACCGTCGCCGACCGCACCGGCGTCCAGGTCGCGATCCACACCGACACCCTCAACGAGGCCGGATTCGTCGAGGACACCTTGGCGGCCATCGCCGGTCGGTCGATCCACACCTACCACACCGAAGGTGCCGGAGGTGGCCACGCGCCCGACATCATCACCGTGTGCTCCCAGCCCAACGTCCTGCCCTCGTCCACCAACCCCACCCGGCCGCACACGGTCAACACCGTCGACGAGCACCTCGACATGCTGATGGTCTGCCACCACCTGAACCCCGCGGTGCCCGAGGACCTCTCCTTCGCGGAGAGCCGCATCCGCCCGGAGACGATCGCGGCCGAGGACGTCCTGCACGACCTCGGCGCCATCTCCATCATCGGCTCCGACTCGCAGGCCATGGGCCGGGCCGGAGAGGTGATCGTCCGCACCTGGCAGACCGCCCACGTGATGAAGCGCCGACGCGGCCCCTTGCCCGGCGACGGTCCCGCCGACAACCATCGGGCCCGTCGCTACGTCGCCAAGTACACCATCTGTCCCGCCGTCACCCACGGGCTCGAACACGAGATCGGTTCGGTGGAGGTCGGCAAGCTCGCCGACCTCACGCTGTGGAACCCGCAGTTCTTCGGGATCAGACCCGACATGGTCCTAAAGGGCGGCATGATCGCATGGGCGGCGGTCGGTGATGCGAACGCTTCCATCCCCACCCCCCAGCCCATCCTGCCGCGGCCGATGTTCGGTGCCGTCCCCGGTGTTGCGGCGGCCACGAGCTTCGCCTTCGTCGCCCCGGCGGCCATCGACGCGGGGTTGGCGGACCGTGTCCGGGTGCGACGCCGCCTGGTCGCGGTCGCCGACTGTCGGGACCGCGGCAAGGACGCCCTACCACAGAACACCGCCACCCCCGACATCCGCGTCGATCCAGAGACCTTCGTCGTCGAGATCGACGGTGAGACGGTGGAAGCCGCCCCCGCCGTCGAGCTCCCGCTCGCCCAGCGCTACTCGCTGTTCTGAACCCGATGACCCTCCCCGTGCCCCAGATCAGCCGCGTCGAGGCCGCATCCACGGTCGGCGAGACGTTCACCCCTCAAGTAGCTACCGGTGGTGTGGCACCGACCGACATCGCATCGGCTGCCGCACTGCTTCTAGCCGACGCGCGGCTGCCCGCCGGTGACCACGCCCACTCTGGGGGGATTGAGGCCGCCGTCAACGACGGCCGCGTCCGCGACCTGGCCGACCTCACGGCCTTCCTCGATGGACGACTGTGGACGGTAGGTCTGACCGAGGCCGCGCTCGCGGCGGCTGCCGCGGCCGCTGGACCCGACTGGCGCCGGCTCGACCTGGAATGCACCGCCCGGATCGTGTCTCCGGCATTGCGGATGACCTCCCGGGCACTCGGCCGCCAGCTCCTGCGTGTGGCGCACCGCATCTGGCCCGAACGCGACTGGGAAGCGCTGGGCAGCCACCCCGACGGGCCACATCGGGTGGTGGTGCTGGGAGCGTGCGCTGCCGCCGCCGGGCTGGCTCCCCGAACCGTGGCGCTGGTCGCCGCCTACGGCAGCGTCGCGGTGCCGGCCACCGCTGCCCTGCGGCTGCTGGGCCTCGATCCGTATGCCGTGAGCGCAACGCTCGCCGCCCTCTCACACGACATCGAACAAGTCGCCGAGCAGGCCGCGGCTACGCCCAACGACCTGAGCCAACTCCCGGCCGCCGCCGCCGTCCTTGTCGAGCAGACAGCGGACCACCACCGCGACGCGGAAGGACGCCTCTTTGCATCCTGACAGGCACGCGACCACGAGCCGTCCCACGACGCGGACGCCGCCGGCCGGACCCCTACGCGTCGGCATCGGCGGCCCGGTCGGCAGCGGCAAGACCGCGGTGATTGCCGGGCTGTGCGCGGAGCTGACGGACGACATCGAACTTGCCGTGGTAACCAACGACATCTTCACGACCGCCGACGCCGACGCTCTACGTGCCGCCGCCGTCCTGCCCACCGACCGCATCGTCGCGGTCGAGACCGGCTGCTGCCCCCACACCGCCGTGCGCGACGACGTCTCCGCCAACCTCGACGCCGTGGAACAGCTCATAGCCGCAGTCCAAGGACTCGAACTCGTCCTGATCGAGAGCGGGGGGGACAACCTCACCCTCACCTGGAGCCGTGCGCTCGTGGACCGCCAGGTCTTCGTCATCGACGTCGCCGCAGGCGACGACATCCCCTTCAAGGGCGGGCCCGGAATCACCAGCTCGGACCTGCTGATCGTCAACAAAGTTGACCTTGCGCCCCACGTTGGGGCCGACCTGGAGCGCATGCGCCGGGACGCCGAGCGGCAACGCGGGATGCGACCGACGCTGTTCACTGCCGTCATGGGTACGGACGGGGTTCGCCCGATCGCCGACTGGGTGCGGGAACAGCTCACGCCGAGCTCACCCACAAGCGTCCGATGAGCCGGCACCCATGAGAGCGCGAGCCGCCATCCGCGCCGAGGCCGACCACCACGGCCGCACCAGACTGGTCACCATGCGGTCTGCTCCCCCGCTCACGCTGCGCCGCACCGGCCCGTCCGGAAGCAAGGAGGCGACCGTGCACCTGGTCGGTAGCGCGGCCAGCCCACTCGGTGGCGACGAACTACAGCTCACCATCGAACTCGGACCCGACACCACCCTGACCTTGCGAACAGCGGCTGCCAGCGTCGCCCTAACCGGCCGCGACGGTGAATCGTCGCTCGACGTACGCGCCAAGCTGGACGCTGGCGCGTTCCTGACCTACGAACCCGGACCTCTAATAGTGACCCGTGGGGCGCGTCACCGCATCAGGGCACTCATCGAGATGGCCGACGAAGCCCGGCTGCGCTGGCGGGAGATCATCGTGCTCGGCCGAGACAACGAGCCCCCCGGCCAGCTCCGGATGACGACCCAGGCGGACATCGGCGATCTACCGCTGCATCGGCACGAGCTGGTCATCGGCGACCGACCCGGATGGAACGGTCCCGCCGCCCTGGGAGGTGCGAAGATGTACGGGACGCTCCTGGTCGCAGGGGACCGGCAGCCACACCCGGTCACCGCGTCATCGGCACGCGACGACGGAGTGCGCTGGGTCCGAATGCCGCTGGAGGGTCCCGGCATGCTCGCCACCGCCACGGACTCACGGGCGCGGCCCCTCGACGGCGTCCTCGACAGCATCATCGCGCATGGTCACCCGCCGACACCCAGGGACCCTGCCTAGTCGCGTTTTCCGCACCGTTTGGGGTCAAGGTCTTGGTGTTCGGGCCACGGTAGTGGGATGTCGAGGAGGCCCAGGATGGTGCGTTGGGCGGCGGTGAGCCGGTCGAGGACGACTCCCGTGGGGGTGTAGGTGGCCGCGAGGTGGTCGAACGCGGCGAGGATGTTTCGGCCGGTGGGCTTTGCGGCGCGGTGTTCGGGAAGGAGTCCGGGCAGGTGGGTGGCGGGCGCGATCGCGCGGCGCAGGTCGGCTTCGATCAGTCCGAAGACCAGCAGCGCGAGCCCGACGATGGAAACGAGCGCTGAACCGCCCTGGGTTTGATGGAGACTCGGTTCATTGGATTCCAACCGGGCGGTTGGCGTCCTGTTGGTGATGGTAGGCGGCCTCGAACTCGACCGGTGGGATGTCGCCGAGGGGTGCCGTGAAGCCGCTCAGAATTGAACCAGTGCACCCACCCGAGGGTCGCCAGCTCGACGTCATCGACGCCACGCCACGGGCCACGGCGACGGATCAGCTCGGTCTTGTACAGCCCGTGGACCGTCTCGGCGAGCGCGTTGTCGTAGCTGTCGCCGACCGATCCGATCGACGGGACGGCGCCCAGTTCGGCGAGCCGTTCGCCGTAGCGGATCGAGGTGAACTGCGAGCCGGCGTCGGAGTGGCACACCAGCCCCTCGAGCAGTGTGCCGCGCGACCAGCGGGACATCTCAAGCGCGTCGAGGACCATCTCGGTGCGCATGTTGGTCGCGACCCGCCACCCGACGATCATGCGCGAGAACGCGTCGGTGATGAAGCACACGTACACCAGCCCCGACCAGCTGGCACGCACGTGAGGTCGGTGACCCACAGAGCGTTGGGACGCTCCGCGACGAACGCCCGATCCAGCAGATCGGGGTGACGATCGGCCTGGCGGTCGGGCCGGGTGGTACGCACCTGCTTGCCCCTGCGGGCGCCCTGGATGCCCAGCTCGCGCATCAGACGCGCGACCTGGCCCGTCCCACCGTCTCGCCGGCACGCGCCAGGGCCTTGTACATCTTGCGGATCCCGTACACCTCGTAGTTGGCGATCCACAGCGTCAGGATCAGTGGCAGCAGCACCGCGTCACGCAGGGCCCGCGCCGACGGCAGCCGCGCTTGGCGGCGTAGTACGTCGAGGGGGCAACCTGCAGCGTCGTGCAGATCGGCTCGACCCCGAAGTCGGTTTTGTGCTCGTCGATGTAGGCAACCATCATCGCTGTGGGCGGTCGAGCTCCGCCGCGAAGAAAGCCGACGCCGACTTGAGGATCGCGTTCGCGCGCTTGAGCTCGCGGTTGTCCTGCTCGAGCGCCTTGATCCGTGCCCGCTCATCGGTCGTGGTCCCCACCACCTGGCCGCTGTCGATCCCGGCCTGTTTGACCCACGACCTGACCGACTCGACCCCATAGCCCAGTTGCTGCGCGACGCGCTTCACCGTGCCCTGCGAGGTGCCGAGCTCGGCACGCAGCGCCCGCACCACGCGGACGGCCTGCTCCTTGTCCTGGGCGCTGTAGCGGCGTGTCGTCGGCTTGCCTGGCATTCCTCTGGTTGACATGGCTCCTCCTTGGTTTCCAAGGCTAGGAGCCTCCACTCAACCCACGGCGATT
The DNA here is from genome assembly GCA_019347675.1 of Actinomycetota bacterium. Classification (NCBI taxonomy): domain Bacteria; kingdom Bacillati; phylum Actinomycetota; species Actinomycetota bacterium. Next base: position 20,943 of record JAHWKW010000028.1, read on the forward strand.
CAGAGTGGTTCGACCGCGTGTTTGGCGAGCGCGTGCTGGATGGCGTTCATCGAGGTTTCGACGAGGTCGTGCTCGTCGCTTGCCACAGGGAAGTCCGGAGCTCCCAGACGGACGTAGCTGTCTGCCGTACGGAACAGGGTCAACACGTAGGCCACCCCTGCGCTGCCTTTGCTGCGTCGCCAGGCGACGAGCGCGTCGAACTCCAACATCGCGATGTGGTGGCGGGCCCTGCTGGGCTGCCAGATCACATGGTGGTCGGTGACCCCCACGACCGCGAGGCTGCCGCCGTCACGGGAGATGTCGGGCACGTCGAGGGTGTCGTCTGCGACCTCCACCACGAGCGGCCCCACGGCTTGCAGCCGTCCCGCCAGCTCCGCGCCGAGCGCCTCCCGGAACCCTGACACCAACTGCGGCCACGACGGTCCGTAGTAGCGGTCACCGGTGCCGGACCGCTCGTAGGACGCCACGGCGTCGGCCCCCGCCGACCAGTCCAGCGGCTGCGCGCAGTGATCACAGTAGGCATCGCGCCCGCCCAGCGTCCGTTGACAGGCGGGGCAGCCCAGGCCGTCGGCTGTGCGCTGTGGAGCCTGCGAGGCGACGAGCGCCGTCCCCTCGCGTCCCTGCTCGATCGCTCGCAAGACCGGGCCGGTGTTGCGTCGCCCAACCCCCAGCGTGAACGTCCGACCATCGGAGGTCTCCAACCGGACAAGTGACTTCAACCGCAGGGTGGTCCTGCTGACCTCCACCGTCTCGATGCACTCGTAGGCCACCGCCATGGGAGCCTCGCCTGCCTCGATCTTCCACACCAGACGCCAGTCGGTGGCCACAAGCTGCCCGTGAGCACCGAACCCCGCCAGCTCGATCGCCTCGTTCCACGTGACCGACCAGCACCCCAGCACGTCCTCGGCGTCTCCCAACAGCATCCGCACCGACTCGTCCACTACCTACCCCCGTGACACGTCGAACGGTTCGCGCTGCTGACCCGCACGCGCCGGTTCCGTCCCTGCCCGTACCGGGCCCCACACCACAAGATTGCACGGCGTCGGCCAACCGGTCGTGGGCCGATCCAGCCGTCCACGCCCTCCAGCGGCCGCTGTGCGCTTCCGCCTTCGCCCCCGACGCGACCGATCAGGGGGCACATCGCCAGCCGAACGCAGATGACGCCCGACGTCCACTAGGCGGAGCCGCCGGCGAGTTCGTCGCGCAGTTCGGTGGCGATCTCGTACCAGTCGTGCAGGCTGACCATCCCCGTGGCGCTGACCTTGGCGCGCTTCCGGCGGATCTGCTCCGCGAACCGGTCGGCGACCTCCGCGGCCAGTGCAGCATCGCGGTTTCGGCGGGCCCGTGCGAGGTCAGCGACCGCGCGGGCGCGTCCCCGGTAGCTGGCCTCAATCTCGTTGCTCACGTCGATCGCCTGCTGGTCGTTACCCAGGAGGAAGTGTGCTTCGACCAGATCCCCCCGTTCAGTCTCGTTGGGTGCCTCCAGCGTTCCGATGGCCTTGTTCCAGGAGGAAGCTGCCAGTTCGTGCTCTCCCAGGAGCCGGTGGATGGCTCCGATCGCCATCCATTCCCAGTGTTCTCGAGGTTCGGGCCGGTCCTCGAGGACCCTGCGCAGGTGCGGTTCGGCTTCCTCGTGCCGACCGAGGGCGCGCAGGGCGCGTCCGAGCTGCTCTTGAACGATCCATCCAGAGCGGCCGTACTCCTCGATCTGACGTCGAGCTTCGGTCAGCTCCTTCTCGATCGCGTTGTGGTCGCCGGGGACGGTCACGCTTGGACTCAGCTTCTTCAGATGTCTGGGTTGATGGTGGTGATGAAGTCTACGGACCCGGCGTCGTTCGTGACTTCCAGCGCGGCTCGGTCGATGCGGCCGAAGCGCTGGCCGGCCCCGCCGGCACCGATGAACACAGCGTCGTAGGCGCCCCGATTGTTCGCAACCTCGTCAAGCAACCGGGCGGCGTCCTTGTGGCCGGGTGCCTCGGAGGCGAAGAGGTCGTTGAGGTACCGGTCGGGGTTGGTCGTCAGCCATCGCCGGGAGTTCTCGGTCAGCGGTGTGCCGTTGACCTCGGAGGTCAGTCTTCGGCTGGAGAGGGTGACGGTGTTGGTGGAGCCTTTGGCTTCGACGACGACGGTGCGGCCGTTGCGGATGGCGACGATGTCGGGGCCGGCGGTGAGGGTTCAGCGACAACGTCGCAACGACCCGCGACGGCGGGGCGGTCTTCGTGAAGACCGGCACGCTGAACGTCCAGGGCTCGACGTTCACGAACAACACGGCTGGCGACGACGGGGGCGCCATCTCGGTCGGGACACTGGGCGACGCGAACGGCGAACACCCGGCCACGATCTCTGGTTCCACCTTCGACGGCAACCAGGCGTCGACCGACACCGCGACCGGCGACGGGGGTGACGGCGGCGCCGTCCACGCGGACGCACCGTTGACCGTGACCAGCTCCACGTTCGACAGCAATGCGAACACCTCGTCGGTCGCCGACAACGGCGGCGCGATCCGGTCCGAACACGATCTGTCGATCTCGGGCAGCACGTTCACGAACAACCAGACCCGCTTCCTCGGCGGCGCGATCGACGCGGCCGACGCCGCCGATCCGGGCGGTGCCGTACTGACGATCTCGCACACGAGGTTCCAGGGCAACGCGAACGTGTCCGTTGGGGGTGGTGACGGTGGCGCCATCTACACGAAGGTCCCAGCCGACATCTCGGACAGCGAGCTGCTCACCAACGTCGCGGACGACGACGGCGGTGCCCTCTACGCGAAGGGCGTCGCGGTGACGGTCACCCGGACCACGTTCGATGGGAACACCGCCAACGACTTCGGGGGCGCGATCGAGCTCGACGCTGCGACGTTGAGCCTCACGCGTTCGACGCTCAGCAGCAACGAGACGAGCGGCGGCGACGGCGGCGGCCTCAACGTCGGGCCCTCCTCGACCGCCAACCTCACCAACACGACCGTCAGCGGCAACCGTGCGGGCGACTCCGGAGGCGGCATCGCTAGCGACGGCACCCTGAACGTCTCGTTCGCGACCGTCGCGGGCAACCAGGCGAACACCGCCGGCGGCACCGGTCAGGCGGGCGGCATCTACGCGAGCGCGGGCACCGTCACTTTGAAGCACACGGTGCTTGCCACCAACACCCTTGCCAACACCACCCCGGACAACTGCGACGCGAACGCGGGCACGTTCACATCGCACGGGTTCAACGTCACGGACGACGAAAAGTGCCCCATCGACGGGACCGGCGACCAGAACGTCGCCGACGCCGGGCTGCTGGCACTCGCCGACAACGGCGGTCCGACTCAGACCCACGCGCTGCAGAGCACGAGCCCGGCGGTGGATCTACCCGAGGTCGCGTCCAGTACGGACTGCACTTCCATCGACGGTGCTGCCGTCGGATCGGATCAGCGCGGATCGTCGCGCCCCGACGACGGCGACGAGGACGGCACGGCTACCTGCGACAGCGGTGCGTTCGAGTTGCAGACCGCGGGTGGGGCCCCCACGGAGGAGCCGACGACCGAGCCCACGCCGACCCCGACGCCGACGCCGACCCCGACCCCCACGCCGACGCCGACGCCGACCCCGACCCCTACGCAGACCCCGGAGGGGGTCGTCCGGCTCGCTGGGGTGGACCGGTGGGAGACCGCGGTCGAGATCTCCCGTGAGCGGTTCGCCGACGGTTCCGCGGACACGGTGGTGCTGGCACGCGGTGATAACGGAGCCAACAACGACGGGTACGCGGACGCGCTGTCGGGTACTCCGCTCGCCGTGAACCTCGGTGTCCCCCTGCTGATCACGCCGCCGGATCACCTGCCGGCCGGGATCGAGGCGGAGATCGCCAGGGTGCTCGGCGGTTCGGGGACCGTGGTGATCCTGGGAGGAGAGGCTGCACTCAGCAGTACGGTCGAGCTTCGACTGGATGAGCTCGGTTACGACACCCAGCGTCTAGCCGGAGCCGACCGGATCGCCACCGCGCTGAAGATCGCGAACGCGACCGATGCCACACCGAGCGCGATCCTCATCACGCGCGGATGGGCGTTCCCCGACGCGCTCGCCGCGGGACCGGCGGCTGCCCACGTCGGCGGTGTCGTCGTCCTCAACGGTGACGGCGAACGGAGCCCCGACGTCGACGGCTACCTCGCCGCGCACCCGGATGCGTCGGTCTTCGCGATCGGTGGACAGATGGCGTCCCTGTTCCCCGAGGCCGCACCCGTCTTCGGGGCCGATCGTTTCGCCACGGCGGCGGCGGTCGCCGGAGAGTTCTTCACCGATCCCGTCGTCGCTGGACTCTCCCGCTCTGACACGTTCCCGGACTCGCTGGCCGGTGGGACGCACATCGGTTCGCGCGGCGGGCCGATGCTGCTGACGTCCGAGGCCGCCTCCGGTCTGGACCTGCACTGGGAGACAGCGCTGTACGTCTGCGGGGAGGAGGTATCGCTCCGGACGGGTTATCTCTACGGCGGGGAGATGGCGGTCTCCTCCGCGACCGAGCAGACGTACGCGGATCGGATGGCTGGCACGGGTTGCGGGTGACCGCTCCTGACGGAACGACGCTCCCGGCGTGACGCTGCCGATCGCGCTGGGCTTGCTCGCGCTGCCGTTCCTGGCGTGGGCAGCGGTGACGGTCGTCCGCTCGCCGTGGGTCGCGTTGGGCCTGTAGGCAGCCAGCGTGCCGTTCGGGTCGGCCGTGAGGGTCCCGGGACTGGCCGCAGGTGGCATCGGCACACTGTCGAGCTTCCTGGGGCTGGTCCTGGTCGCGACCGGGGCGTTCCTCCTGCAGCTCGCAGGTGGTTGGCGCCGGACGCCACGGCTCGATCCAGCGCTGCCAGTGTGGGTGATGCTGCTCGGCGTGGGCGTACTCACCTACCTCTGGTCCATCGCGCCGGCGCAGACGCTCGACGATCTGCTGGTCTTCGCCGCTCTCGTCGCCCTCTACGCCGTCGCGGTCCTCAGCCCGGCCGGCGGGCGGGAACGTGACCTCCTCGAGGTGGGGATCGTCGCAGTCGGCGTGATCGTCGGCATCTTTGCGCTCGTCGATCTGGCGACGGGTTCGTTCGCGGCTGGCCGGTCGGGTCGGTTCGGACTGGCCGGAGGCGGCGCTGGTGGGGAAGCGGACACGACCGGCCCCCGTTGTGTGGGACGTGCCGACATCGCAGTGACGGCAACGTAAGACGTAGGCGGGGGGCATGTTGAAACGGCGGACGAACAAGACCGAGCGGTGCGCCTCCCGCGGCAACGAAGAAGCGTGGGCGCGTGGTGGACCGCGATTGCCAGCGCATGGCCGAGGTTGAGGCTGAGGACGGCGGTCGGAAACAACCGTGCCTTGGGCGTCAGGTCAGGCTCTCGAACTCTTCGAAGGTCAGTCCAGCCTGCCGGAGGATCGAGCGCAGGGTTCCGCGGGCGATTTCTCGGTGGTCGGGGACGATCACGGTGCGGCCATCGGGGTGGCGCATCTTGATGTGGCGCCCCGTCGCGATACTTCGTCGAACTCCGCGCGGCGGAGAGCAGCGAGCACCTCACGTGCGGAGTAGGGTCGCACGATTCTTAGACAGTCACGTCAACGGACACGATGATCGGTGACTCGCCTACTTCGACATCTTGGTCCTCGAAGTACAGCGCTAGGGCTTCTGCGAGGTTGTCGCGGGCTTCGTCGACCGATGTGCCCTGAGACGCCACGTCGACTTCGAGGCACTGGGCGACGTACCAGTCGCCTTCTCTGCTGATCGCCGCGGTCAATCTCATGTGCGGCATGGTACTGGCTCCCCGACACTGGGGGAGCCAGCGAGTCGCGGACCAGTGGGGTCGAGGCCGCCACGGGGGTGCGCGGTCTGGTAGAAAACCCGCTCGCACGCGTGAAAGGAAACTGGAGCGGCGCTGCAACGTCGCGGGCGTGTTCGCCAACGACGACGCCGCCTGGTCGGCGCCCTGTTGCTCGAGCAGCGCGACGACTGGCAGGCCGACCGCCGCTACCTCTGTGAGGGCTCGATTGCCCTCATCGACACCTTTGGAGGCGGAGGACGACGGACCTGTCGAGCAACCCGCCACCCGAACGGCGACGGACCATACGGTTCACGTGGCACTTCGCCACTCGGCGGGACGTCCTGTCGGTTGGTCTCGCCGACGGTCATCGATCCCCACGCCGAGATTCACTCGATCCGTTTCGTTCATCATCGGTTGGTAAGCAACCGGCTCCACCGGGCGCATGCGCAGATCGAGAACCGCATCAAGAACCTCAAGGACACCGGCCTGTCGCGGCTGCGGTTTCTCTGACCACGAGGCCAACGCCGCCTAGATCGAACTGCTCCTCATCGCCGGCCTGCTGCTGACCGCGCTGCAGGCCGCCGCCAATCGAAGACGCCCTGTCGGACGACGATCTCGGCGGGCGGTGAGCTGGCACAAGGCGGTACTTCGCGCACGGGTCGGTGCTCGCGACTTCGAGATAAGCGCCAGAGGACCGTACGAGAACGGGGGTACGCCGCTGCGGCAGTTCTTGCGGATCCCGACGAAATGCCGTAGAGGGATCTGCAACTTCTTGCATCGATCACAACATCCTGGGCTCAGCCCCTGCGGATGTCGAGCTTCCGGAGAAGGCCAGGCGGTGGGGGAGAGTGGGGGAGGGGCGCTCGGTCACCGGCCGTCGGGGGCGGTTCGCGGCGTAGTTCGACGCGCTTGAGGAGGGCGCCGTTGCGGTCGTAGGCCGCCACCGCCGCGGGGATGAGGGGAGGCGGAACCTCGCTGGCGTAGAATCTGGTGGCGAATCCGTGCCCGAGCAGGGGAGCGTGTAAGCTGCCGCCTCCACCGAGCTCGATGACGACATCGGCCACGTCTCGGGCGATCGCGCCGCCGACGACTTGCCCAGACACCTGCACCCACAGCGGTTGGGGTAGCGAGGCGCCTGTTCCACCGCCGCGTCCCCCGGCGTGCGTGATGCACGTGTAGACACCCGCGCCACGAAGAGCTGTGGAGAACTTCCAGCGACGGTCGCCTCTGCCGCCACGGGCGAGCACGAGCTGGGGACTGAGCTTGCCCGTCGTCCGGTCTCGCCCCGTCCAGCCGTTGATGAGGCGCCAGGGGAGCCCGCCGATGTAGATGCGGACCCACCCGATGGCCTCGCGCAGCCGATTCCAGACCTCCTGACATAGCGGGATGGTTCATGCAGAGTCGGGCCGGGTTTTGATGGCGTAGACGAGCTCGAGGTCGGTGCCGGGGTAGAGGGTGTGGGTGTCGGTGAGGACCTGGCAGAGGGCGGCGATGGCGCGGGTGCGGCGGGGAGCGGAGGCGGGGTTGAGCGTGACGTGCAGTTTGCGGTCGGCGACGCGGAGATCGCCGGGGAGCTGGAACGCTGCGCGTAGCAGGCTGCGGGCTTCGTCGCGTGCCCGGGCGTAGGAGGGCACCAGGTCACGGGCGAGCGCGGACTCGGCGTTGTAGGTGGCCATGCGGATCGCGTCGACCAGGCGTTTGTGTTCGCCGTGGAGCAGACGCGCCTCGGGCGACACATCGGCGAGCGGCACTCGGGCGGGGACGTCGGCGGCGGCGTGTTCGGCGGCGGCGAGTTGAGCGCGGACCTCGTCGAGGGTGGCTTCGAGCTCGGCGAGCCCGTCGGCCAGAGCGGGCTGGTCGCGGTGGCGGCCCAGGGTGGCTTCGCCCGAGGCGACGGTCGCTTTGAGCTGGTGGACACGCCGGCGAGCAGCTCGCTTGGCGGGGTTGGGCACGCTGCGGTCGGGGTCGTCAGCAACGGTGGCGTAGCTGTCGAGCCCGTCGAGGTCGAAGCGGGCGCGCATGTAGCGGAAGAAGTTCT
>JAHWKW010000029.1 GCA_019347675.1 Actinomycetota bacterium
GCGGCGGTACCACCTCGGCGAGGTCGACGGGTTCCCTGAGGAGCTACGGCGACTGGTCGATGACCTCAACTGGGCCCTCCACGGCCCGATGGACTACGCCGTGATCGGTTACAAGGCGCCCGGCAGGGCCGACCGCTACGGGCTGCATCAGTAACTGGCGCTGTCAAGGAGGATCCGGACGTTGGTTGACGCGCTCGTCACGACAGCGACACGTCACACCCAGGACGGGACGTACGCGCTGATCCTGTCAGCGTGGAAACACCACCCCGAGGTGACCGTCTACGTCATCGCCTCGGCCGGCGTGGACCTCCCGGGCGACGTGACGGTGTTCGACGCGCACGAGGTGGCACGCGACGCGCCGTTCATCGTGCGCGAGATCCTGGACGCCGAGAACCAGGTGTCGTTCGCGCTGCCGTTCGCGCTCGAACGCGTGCTCGACCAACACGAGTCGGCGGTGTACGTCGCTCCGGGGTGTCTCGTCGCGCACCCGTTCGAGGAACTGACCAAGCTGCTGGCCACCTCGGGCGTGGCACTCGCGTCGCCCGTGCTCGGGGAGGAGATCCACACGCTGACCCCGCACCTGTACAGCTTGACCAGGCGTCGGGAGCTGGTCAGCGACCGCGTGCTCGGCCTCAGCCGGGCCGGGCTCGACTCGGTGGTCGAGTGGCAGGAGACGGTCGCTGAAACGTTCTTCGACGCCTACCAACGGCGACCCGTCGACGTCATCCGTGCTGCCCTCGAGCGGTGCCTCGGACAGGCGCACGTCGCGGTCGCGGGTGAGGCAACGATCACGCATTGGGTCGACTTCGCCGCTATCGAGTCCGGACGCGCGCGGGGAGCGAGCGCCTCGGTCGTGGCGTGCGACGCGCTGATCGCGGTGGCCCGGCAGTCGCTCGCCGAGGACGAAGACGTCACCGAGGTCGCGTGGCAGCTGTTGGCCGACAACGTGCACGACTCGCGTCCGCTCGAGCCGCTGATCGACGTGATCGACCAAGCGGTCCGACTGCTGTGGACGGAGTCGGGAAAGCCCACGCCGTTCGAGACGTTCGCCCGAGACGTCCGCCGGGTATCGGACCCGCTCGGGTACCGCTGGCCGGAAGGCTCGACCGATGCCTTCCGCCGGTGGCTCTACCAGCGCAACCCCCGTGGGCTGACCCGGCTGGCTCACCTCTACTGGCGCGAGCACCTGTTCCACGATCTTCCGAACCCGACGATCGATCCGATCCCGCTCCGGAGATGGAACGACGATCACGCCTTGGAGCGCTTCGGCGCCGACCTGCTCGATCCGACGGTCGAACCGGCACACCCGAGCGACCGTGAGGGGGACGACGAACCGACAGGACTGCGCAACGCCGTCGAGTGGCGACTCAACCTGCTGGCCGGTCTGGTCCCCGGGTACGAGACGCGTCTCAAGCGCAAGCGGCTCGGCCCCGACCCCGGCAAGAAGCGAGGCGTCGCCCCGCCTCGGCGCGTCGAGGTCCGCCGTGAACCGTCGGTCTACGGCCCCGTGCCGCGGCAGCTCTCCGTCATCGGGTGCTTCCGGTCCGAGAGTGGCCTCGGCCAGGCTGCCCGCGCCAGCCTGGCCGCCCTCCGCCACCTCGGGCGACAGTTCAGCTACCTGGACACCAGCGAGATGTACCCATCGCGGAACGCCGTGGAACCCGAACTCGGAGGGCGACGGTTCGGGACGTTCGGTGACGTGAACCTCCTGCACGCCAACGCCGACGAGCTGCTGACGCTGGGCCACCAGGTGTTCCGCTACCGCCTCGCCGGACGGTTCAACGCCGCGATGTGGTTCTGGGAGACCGCGGACCTGCCGGATCGGTCGCGCCCCGCCTTCGATTCCGTGGACGAGCTGTGGGTCGCCAGCGAGTACCTCGCTGACGTGTTCGGTCAGTACGCGAAGGTGCCCGTCCACGTGATCGGGCTGGCCGCCGACCTGCCGGATCCGCGCAAGGTCGACCGGGAGGACTTCCAGCTCAGCGACGACGAGTTCGTCTTCCTGTTCGTGTACGACGCGCTGAGCGCGCACGGCCGGAAGAACCCGGAGAAGACGTTGGAGGCGTACGTCAAGGCGTTCGCCGCCGACGGGTACGAGGGCGTCCGGTTCGTGATGAAGGTCTCGAACCTGAACAAGTTCCCGGCGAGCCAGGCCCGGATACGCGAACTGGCGTCGAGGACCTCGACGATCACCGTCATCGATGAGTACTACCCGCGGAGCCGCGTCATGGATCTGATGTCGGTGGCGGACGCGTACGTATCGCTCCACGCAGCCGAGGGGTTCGGGCTCACGCTGCTCGAGGCGATGGCGTTGGGCACGCCCGCGATCTGCACCGCCTACTCGGGGAACATGGATTTCACCACGGACCACAACTCCTGGTTGGTCGACTTCCAGATGATGAGGACGGACGAGCAGACCGGGCCGTACCCACCAGGATCGATCTGGGCGTCGCCCGACCTCGACAGCGCCATCGACCTCATGCGCCACGTGAGGGACAACCCGGCTGAGGTGGACCGGAAGCGGGAGCACGCCCGCCGGGACGCAGTGCACGCGGCGTCACTGGAACGGTACGCCCAGCGGCTCGACGAACAGCTCCGTCGGGTGCTGTGAGGGGGTTCAGGTGCGAAGCCCGATCGTGGACAGCCGGTCGACGATCCGCGCGGTGAAGTTCTCCAGGCTGTAGGCCTCGATGCGTCGACGCCCCGCCGTGCCCAGCCGTCGGCGGAGGTCGCGGTCGTCTCGCAGCGAGCGGAGGTTTTGCGCCGCCACCTCCACGTCCGGCCGTGCCCATGTCCCCCTGCCGGTGTAGATCTCTCCCGGTCCGCCGGCTGCCGGCACCCGTTCGAACGGCACGAGGAGCGCGGAACCCTCGTCGGTGAAGTCCATGTTCCCCCCGTACGCCGTGACCACACACGGGATCTCCAGCGCCATGGCCTCCGCGATCGTCAGACCGAAACCCTCCGAGGCGTGCAGGGAGAGGTAGACGTCGCTCGCGGCAAGCAGCCCCCACAGCTCCGACCGCGGCAGGTATTCGCCCACGATCGTGACCGGCAAGGTCGCTGTTGCCGCCTCGAGCCGCGCCCACAACGCCGGGAACTTCTCCAGATTGCTCACCTTGAGGGCCAGGTGCGCACCGTCGTAGGACGGGCCGTACGCGGCGGCGAACGCCTCGACGGCGGCCAGCGGGTCCTTCCGCTGCAACCCGGAGTACGCGTCGGACACGTACGACACGACGAACGCGTCCCGCGGCAGACCGAGCCGCGCACGGTCCGCCAGGATGTCGCTGGGTGGGTCGACCGGGAGACCGACCACCGTGACCGGCTTGTCCGTGTGGCGTTCGAACACCGCCTGCAGCAAGGACGTGGCGACCCAAACCTCGTCGACCGCGTCCAACGCGGGCGACCACGAGGGTGGCATCTCCTCCGTCTCCCAGAACCAGAACCCGATGTTCCACGAGGCGGCGAACCGGTACGCCAGCGAGTCGGTGGCGTAGCCCAGGAGCTCGTCGGGGTTCAGGTGGAACACCGTGACGTCGAACGGCGTGCCCCTCGCGGTTGCCGCAGGGACCTCACCCCCCTGGCGGGAGTACACCCGGTCGCTGACGTCCAAGACGGCCGCGGGGATGTTCGCACGCGACAGCGCCTTGCCGGTGGAACGCATCGACTCCCCGAGCCCGCTCTCCGCGCGCGCGTAGCCGACCAGGTTCACGCCCGTCGCCCGTATCGGCCCCGGACGGGGCCGCTCGGAGAGCTGGGGTTCGCTCCGACCCAGCAGGCGACGTGCCCGGCGTGCCGCTCCTCGGAGCAGCCGTCGACCCCCCAATGCGGGTGCGCTGCCGTCCACGGCTGCGAGTGGCTGCAACTCGGCTGCGCGGAGCCAGTCGGAGAAGACCCGCCCCGGCGTCGACGCGGCCGGGAACGACCGACGCAGATCCGGGCGGGCCCAGTACAGGCAGTGAGCGAACCGGGTGGCGCCGCACCCGTCGGGATCGGCGAGCCACGCGACGAAGGAGCGGCCGTCGGTGTCGTCGAACGGGTCCGTCCAGCGAGCCCCCATGGGATCGTTCGCCCGCAACATGCCGCCGGTCACCGTCGGCACAGCGGCGCCGCTTGCGAACGTTCGTCGGGTCGGCCCCAGCGGAGCCCACCTCTGCTCGCGCAACCAGCGGACCGCCCAGGCGCTGTGCGTGCGCCGTTCGATCAGGTCGACGGCGGGTCCGGTCGTGGCGGCGTAGCGGTCGAAGCCGCTGGTGTCCACGACCGCAGGCAGATCAGCGGACGGGTCAAGATCTGACCAGTGCGCGTAGACGAGACCGTGTTCCCAACCGACGACCGGCGATCGTGCGGGAAGGGAGGAGAGGAAGTCCCGTTCCGCGTCGTTCAAGCTCGCTTCCGGCGCCTCCACGTAGGAGTCCAGCATCCAGCGGCCCCACGATCCCAGCAGCGGATCGATCGCCCCGTCGCAGCCGAGACGGATCACCGCTGTGGTGGGTTCCCCGGCCCCAGCCTCGAGCGCGGCACGCAACGAAGGCTTGCGTTCGATCAGGTCGGCGTGAAGTGCGGGCACCAACTCGATGCCTGCACGAGGCCGTTGGGCGAGGGGGCCGACATCGCGGACCAGGCATCCCGCATCCACGAACACGATGGGCGATCCGCTGGTTGACAACAGGCGCGTGAGGAACAACGGGCGCGACAAGGCAACGAGATCGGCGCGGTCGAGCGCGAACGCGACGGACAGCGCCGGTAGCCCGACGTCGTCCAGCGTCCAACGACGGACCCCCGCGTAGCGACGGGTCGACGCGGTGGCGGGGTCGAGGTCGAGGACGTGGACCTCACCAAGCTCGACCAGCGATGCCAGGCTGCGGCCGAGGGGGGCGTCCTCGAGCCGATTCCACTCGACGGCGGTGGCCAGGAGCAAGGTCACGGACATCGCGAGCCTACCGGTGATCACCGTGGGCGGTGGCATCCTTGCGGGGCAGCGTCTCGTTACCGTGACCAGCACGCGAGTCGGCCGGGCAGAGGACGGCGAGGTGTGGTACCGGATCCGGTTACCTGGCGAGCCGCCTGCCGAAGCGCAGTTGACGGCTGCGGCCACGGCGGCCCTGTCGGTTCCCAACGCCACAGAGCTTCGCGTGCACGAGCGCGGTCGGTCTCGTCTCGCACGCTTGCGAGCGCAGAGCCCACCGTTCGTCGAGACGCCGCCCTCGCTGATCGACAGTTGGCACGTCGCGCGGCACCTCGACCGCAAGACCCGCCCCGGCGACGCGCTCGTCGTCTCAGACCGGGCTGGTCTGGCGGGGATGTTCGTCCTGGATCAACGCGTCCGACCCGTCACGGAACGCCGGACCGTCGTCATCGTCGCCGGGTGCGGCACGGGCCTGCGTCTCCTGGCGATCGCGGGGACCTGCACGGCCAGTTCGGAGCGGGAACACGAGATCGACTGGGAGATGGTGGCGTACCGGTGGGCTGACGCGGTCTTGACGTTCTCGGCCGAGGCGGCCGGCCGCCTGGCCGATCAGGGGGTGCAGGCCATCTCGGTACGACCGGGAGGGCAGGACGTCGGTCATCCACCGCCGCGTACGCCGGCCGCGGTGTGGCTGCCCGAGCCGGTGTCGAGACTGAGCCGCTCCGCGGAGATCCTGCGGGCCCTGTCCGCGCTCGACGTCGAAGAGCTCCGTGTCTTTGTCTCATCGGAGGACCGTGACGACGACATCTGGCACGGGACGACGTGGCATGCGCTCGCGGGGGTCCGCGCGGGCATAACGGGGCGCATCGAACGGACAGAGGACCCGCCTGCGGCTGACCTGATCGTGCTGGGGGACCCCTACCGTCTCCCCGACGAACGCGTTGCCGAGGCGCGAGCCGCCGGGACACCGGTGATCGTCGCGGCACAGAGCGCCGCAAGCTCCGTCTGGCCGACCGCCCCCGCGTGGCGTGACGAGGACGAGCTGCTCGCGCTGGTGGATCCCCCCCGTTCCGAGCGAGCGACGTCCCGACCCGGCACGCCGACCGCAGCTGCGCCGCATCAGAGGATCGAACTGCAGCCACCACGGCCGGCGCCCCATCGGGCGTCCCGCGTGTCGGTTGCCGTCCCGGTGTTCCGGGACGTCACGTTCCTCGACGACGCGGTCCGGTCGGTCGTCGCGCAGGCACACGCCGCGTACGAACTGCTGCTCGTCGACGACGGGTCGCGGTCGCTGCAGGTCGATGCGGCTCTCGAGCGGTGGGCGGAGGAACTACCCGGCTTGGTGCGCGTCCTGCGCCAACCCAACCGTGGGGTGAGCGCGGCACGCAACCTGGCGCTGGAGCACATGACCGGGGACGCGTTCGTCTTCGTCGACCAGGACGACGAGCTGCGCCCGACGTTCCTGTCCCGGTGCGCCGAGGCGCTGCGTGCCAACCCGGATATGACCGCTGTGGCCACCTGGACCGAGTTCTTCGGGGCGTACGCCGGCGTGGAGGCCAAGCCCCCCTTCGACGCGCGGGTCGGCATGCGTGAGAACCCGATCGTCTCCACGTGCGTGCTGGTGGACATGGCGGTGCGTGACGCCGGCATCCGCTTCGACCGCGAGCTGGCGTGGATCTACTGCGAAGACTGGGACTTCTGGTCGCGGATCGTGGCGGCCGGCGGGAGGTTCGGGCTCGTGCCGGAGCCGTTGGCCCGCCACCGGGTGCACCCGACGTCGGGCGGACACCAGCGCACGCCGCTGGCGCTCGCGCTGGGCAGAGCCCGGGCGACGTCGCACCTGCGATGCATCGAACCCGGCGGCCCGCTCACTCGGTGAAGCGCCGCCACTTCTCCGTGGCGATCGTCTCCCAACGGTCGATCCAGCCGCGTGCGGCGACGACGGCCTCGTCGCGGCGGTCCAACAGTCGTCGGGCGGCTCGGGCGATCGCGCGGGGATCGTCGGCCTCGGCCACCGTGGTCAGCTCCCACAGGTCGGCGTCGTCGCGGAAGACGCTGCTGGTGCGCGACAGCAGGCACGGCACGCCGGCCAGGTAGCTCTCGACCGGTGACAGCGGGTAGCACTCGGACAGGGTGACGTACAGGTTCACATCCACGCTGCCCTGCAGGCGCACGAAGTCCTCCCAGGGCAGCACGCCGTGCTCGACGACGTCGAGGCGGCCCAGGTACGCCACGTCGGGACGGCGGAGCACGTGCGCGCGCGCCGGCTCCAGCAGCGCCACCGCCCCCAGCTGGGTGACGACGTTCTTCCGCCAGAACGGCTCGGCGAACACCCCGACGTGCGTGCGACCGGCCCCCAGATCCCGCGGCTCGAGCGCCTCGACGCGGGGCGCCCGGTTGGGTACCCACGTCGCCGGGTAGCCCAGCGCCTCGAAGACCTCCGCCATGCCGTCCTTGACGAAGCCGATGCGGTCGACGACGCCGTCGGCGACCAGCGCAGCGACCTCGTCGACGACCGCGGCCTCGTGCGCCTCGCCGCCGTGCTGGGCCATCGACGAGTGCAGCACCACCCGGGTGCCGACTCCACGCTGCGCGAGCCGCCGAAGCAGGCTCGCGGACCCGGGCGGGTAGCCGTGGATGACGACGACACGTACCCCGGCTGCTGTCACCCGGTCCGCCAGTGCATCCGCCGACGCCGCCGCGTCGGCGACCTCGACGACGGGTTCGCCGTGCGCGATCGCGGCGGTCCGGATCCCACGCCACCGCGGATGGCAGACCACCAGAACACCGCCGGCCAGCGCCGACCAGTCGCTGAACAGCGGCCGGGGAAGCGACGGCGGAGGGCTCCCCAGCAGCCGCCGCAGCCGCCACCCCGCGGGCATCAGCGTTCGAACAGCGCGGTCAGCGCGGCGACGGTCCGCTGTGACGCGCTGCCGTCGCCGTAGGGGCTGGGCTCGTCGGCGAGCCGCCCGTGCAGCGCCGCCAGGTCCTGCAACCATCCGCGCGCGATCCGCCCCAGGGCCGGGCCGGGGCGGACCAGCTCCGCGAACGTCCCCAGCACCTCGGGTCGTTCGGTGGAGTTGCGCACGACCACCACCGGGCGCTTGAGGACGCTGGCCTCCTCCTGGATGCCGCCCGAGTCGGACACGAGCATGGCGCACTCGGCGGCCAGCGCCAGGAAACGTCCGTAGCTCAGCGGCGGGGTGGTGATCAGCCGGGTCAGCGCCCCGCCGACTCCAAACGACCGCACCCGCTGCTGGGTCCGGGGATGCACCGGGAGCAGCACCGGGACGGGCAGCGATCGCAGCTCGTCGAGGATCGCTTGCAGGCGTCCGCGGTCGTCGACGTTCTCGGGCCGGTGCAGTGTGGCCAACACGAACGCCGCGGGAGACAGCCCGAAGTTGTCCAGCTCGGCCTTGCGCTCCGCGGGGCCGGGCAGCATCCGCTCGACCGCCTCGACGACCGTGTTCCCGGTGACGACGATGCGACTGGCCGCGACGGCCTCGTCGAGGAGGTTGCGCCGGTTGACCTCGGTCGGCGCGCAGCACAGGTCCGCCAGGTGGTCGGTGACGACCCGGTTGTGCTCCTCGGGCATGGCCCGGTCGAAGCTGCGCAACCCCGCTTCGACGTGCACCAGCGGGATCTGTCTGGCGTTGGCCGCCACCGCCCCGGCCAGGACCGTGTTGGTGTCGCCCTGCACAACGACGGCCGCGGGCGGCTCCGCCGCGAAGTGCTCGTCGAGGCGGCGGATCGCCTCGCCGATCTGATGGCCGCGCGAGGCGCCCCCGATGTCCAGCTGCACGTGCGGTCCCGGCAGCCCGAGCTCGTCGAGGAAGACGCGGGCCAGCTCGTAGGCGTAGTGCTGACCGGTGTGCACCACCCGCGCGGCCGGGCCGAGCAGACGGACCACCTCGGCGAGCTTGACGACCTCGGGGCGGGTGCCGAGCACGACCGCGACACTGGCCGGCGGCAGGTCGTGGTGCTCATCCATCGCTGCCCGATCACGCGAATACGCTGGCGTGCGATCACCACCGTCTGTCCGAGCGCGCATGCTACGGGTCGTCACGTCCGCACTGCAGGCGCCGCTGCTGGCGCTGATCGCCTACAACGCCGTCACCGCGCTGTGGGGGTGGCGGACGCCACCGCCGGCTGCGCCCGGTCCGCGCCGTCGCCGCTTCCGGGTGGTCGTCCCCGCCCACGACGAGGCGGGCGTGATCGAAGGTGTGCTGGGCGACCTCGCGACGCAGGACTATCCGCAGGACCGGTACCGCACCGTGGTGATCGCCGACCGCTGCACCGACACCACCGCGACCGTGGCCAGCGGCTACGCGGAGGTGATCGAGCGCCGTGCCGGCGCGCCCGGGAAGGGCCCTGCCATCGCCGATCACCTCGCCACCGACCCACTCGCGGACGACGAGGCGCTGGTCGTCATCGACGCGGACAACCGCGTCCCGCCGGAGCTGCTGGCACGGTTCGCCGACGAGCTCGCCGCCGGTCACGACGCCCTGCAGGCGTACCTGGACGTCGACAACCCGGACGCTTCCGTGCTGGCGATGGCATCGGCGATCACCTACTGGGCGAGCAACCGCACGGTCCAGCTCGCCCGGCGCAATCTCGGCTGGTCGGCGGACCTCGGCGGGACCGGGACATGTCTCACCGCCGACGCGCTGGCGGCCGCCGGTGGGTTCGGCGCGTCGCTGACCGAGGACCAGGAGCTCGCCGCCCGTCTGGTCCTGGCGGGGCGTCGTGTGACCTGGGTCCACGACCTCCGCGTCCGTGACCAGAAGCCGACCGTCCTGGCGGTGACCATGCGCCAGCGCAGCCGTTGGATGTCGGGGAAGCGTGAGGTGGGTCGCCGCTACGTCGGCGCGCTGGTTCGTCGGGGACTGGCCGACCGGTCGCTGGGGCCGATCGACCTCGCCGTCCGGCTGCTGCAGCCCGGTCGTTCTTTCGTGGCGCTGGTCAGCGCCGTCCTGGCCGCCGCCGCCGCCACCAGGCGATGCCCGCTTGCGTGGCGGGTGTGGGGCGGGGCGGCCGCCGTCCAGTTCACGCTGCCGCTGCCGTTCCTGTGGCGGGACGGGGTTCCTGCCCGCTACCTCGCCCGGTACCCCGTCGTGACGGTCCTGGCCGTGCTGTGGGTCCCGATCCGGGCGCTCAGCCGCCGCACCGACCGCTGGTACCACACGCCCCACCACGGGCGGATCACCACCTGACGTTCAAGTGACCGCTCGCCGGAACCGAAGACGACGCGAGAACACCGGGGCTCGAGGCCCCCGGTCCACCCACGCATCGACGACCACACGGGGACAAGCCATGCGCCTGCGCAGGCTGATCGCCGCCGCGGCGGTCACCGCCAGCGTCACCGTCGCCGTCCCGTCCACGGCGGCCAACCCGGCGACCCCCGCCGGCGGGTACGTCTACGGCGGGATGTACACCGGTGACTTCTGGAACCACGCGGACCAGCTGAACCGCGCCGGGGCGTGGGCGGGGCGGAAGCTGACCTTCTCGGGGATGTTCCACGACCTCACCGAAGACCCCGGCGCGACCGCCCACCTGTTCGAGCAGGGCTGGGCGGCGCAAGCCACCCCGTTCGCCAACGTCAAGGCGGAGGCGTCCGCCGCCCGCATCGCCAGCGGCGAGTTCGACGGGGCGATCAACCGGTGGCGGGACAGCGTCAAGCGTTGGCTGGACCAGGGCGGCGGACGCTCGGCGATCATCGCCCCGCTGCAGGAGATGAACGGCAGCTGGACCCCGTGGGGCTGCGACCCGGCCAGCTTCAAGGCCGCCTACCGCCGCATCGTCGGGGCGTTCCGTGCCACCGGCATCAACGAGACGAAGGTCCGCTGGGCGTACGCGCCCAACGGCTGGTCGGACCCCAAGTGCGGCGACCACAACCTCGCCAGCTACTACCCCGGCGACGACGTCGTCGACCTGATCGCGATCTCCGGGTACAACTACGGCCCGAAGGGCTACCACGGCTGGGAGAGCCCGGCGCAGGTCTTCGGCCCCTACCTCGACGAACTCCGGACGTTCGCGGCGCACAAGCCGTTCATGATCGCCCAGACCGGTGTCGCGCCCCAGGGTGGCGACCGCGACCAGTGGCTCCGCGACGCCTACGCGTTCCTCGCCGCCGATCCCAACGTCGTGGGGATCGTCTACTTCAACATCGACAAGACGGCCTGGGGCGGCAACGAGTGGGACTGGCGCATCTGGTACGGCGACCGCGGCATCGCCGGGTTCCGCGACGCCATGACCTCCACCCGCACGGCGTACGCCTGGCCGCTGCGGAGCTGGTTCCGACCCGGGCCGCTGCGGTTCGGTCCCATCGAGCGGGTGTACGGCACCAACCGGATCCTGACAGCCATCGCCCTGTCCGGTCGCACCTACGGCACCGCCCCCGCCGTCGTCGTCGCGCCCGAGCACGTCTACGGCCCGGCGCTGCTGGGTGGTCCGCTCGCGGCCAAGCTCGGCGGTCCGGTCCTGCTGACCTCGCCCCACGGCCTCAACGACGAGACCCTCGCCGAGATCCGGCGGCTGGGCGCCGGGACCGCGTACGTGGTCGGCTCCACGGCCGACATCTCTGCGGCGGTCGACCAACGTCTGACCGCGGCGGGCGTCGCGACCCACCGCGTCGGCGGGGGCAACGTCTTCGACGTGGCCCGCAACGTCGCGCACCTGGTCGGTGGGCACGACGCCTACGTCGTGGAGGGCGACAACCCCGACCCGCGTCGCGGCTGGCCGGACGCCATCGCGGTCTCGGGTCTGGCGGCCGCCCAGCGACGTCCCATCCTGTTCGTCGAGGCCGACCGCCTCCCCGACGAGACCCGGCTAGCGATCCGTGAACTGCGGCTGCAGCGCGCGACGATCGTCGGCGGGACCGCTGCGGTCTCCGACGCGGTCGCCCAAGCCATCGCAGCCGAGAACGTGGGCGTGGCGCGGGTCAAGGGCACCACGCGGTACGAGACGTCGCGTGCGGTGGCGGACGTGTCGACGCAGGCGGGGTTGCGGGCCGCGCGGACCTACCTGGCCACCGGGGAGAAGTTCCCCGACGCGCTGGCTGCCGGCCCGGTTGTCGCCGCCGACGGCGGCGTGCTGCTGCTGGTCAGCGGCGCCAACATGGAAGGATCCACGCAGACCCGTGACTGGCTCCGCGCGCACCCGTTCGAGCGGGTGCGCCTGGTCGGCGGTCGGGCGGTGATCACCGAGCACGTCGAAGGAGAGACCCTCGGCGTGGTGTCTGACTAGGAGGACTACGACTAGGCGAGCGAGCGGTAGGCCTCCACCGTCTCGCCGAGCCCGTCGGTCAGCGCGGTCCCCGGCTCGAACCCCAGAGCGCGCAGCGCCGTGGTGTCGAGCACGCGGAACGGCGGCCCTGCCGGCTTCGAGGGATCGAAGCGCACGTCGAGCGAGGGATCGACGATCGCGCGGATGGTCTCCGCCAGTCGGCGGATGCTGACCGGATCCGCGCTGTCGATGTTGTAGACGCTGCCGTTCTCGGCCCGCTCGAGGATGGTCACGACGGCCCGTGCGGCGTCGCGAACGTGGATGAAGCTCCTGATCACGTCGCCAGCGCCCCAGACGCGCAGCGTCCCGCCCGGCGCTGCATCGACGGCCTTCTTCACCAACGAGTGCACCACGGTGGAGCGCTCCGGGTCGAACGTCGCCCCCGGCCCGTAGACGTTGGCGAACCTGCCGATCACCACGCGGCCGATCCGCGCCGAGTACCACTGGGCGATCGCCTCGTCGGTCAGCTTCGACCACGCGTACCCGGTGGCGCCCGGGTGGCCCGGCTCGATCTTCGGCGCGTCCTCGGTCATCGGGCGCGGCTGAGCGGAGGCGTACACCACCGCGGACGACGCCGCGTACACCGCTCCGACGTCCGCCCGCAACGCCGCGTCGAACACCTGCCGTGTGATCCGAACGTTGTCGACGAACAGGCCGGCGTGGTCCGCCTGCTGCATCTGGATCCCACCGGAGCGAGCGGCCAGGTGCACGACCGCGTCGACCCCCTCGACCGCGTGGTAGACGATGTCGTCCTCGCCCAGGACCGCCTCCACGACCGCCGCCGGGACGTCGATCCGGTCGTCGCTGTGTGGCGTGTGCACCACCGTGACATCGGCGCCCGCCGCGGCCAACTCCCGGGTGACGTAGCGCCCGATGAACCCGCTGCCACCGGTAACGAGGACCTTGCGCCCCGCCAAGGACGTCGACACCGCTAGACGTCGATCCCGTAGGCACGGCAGTCTGCGCGGACCATGTCTGCGACAAGCTGTTCGAACGACATCGTCGGCTCCCAACCGATGGTCTGTCGGGCGCGGGTCGGATCGCTCTGCAGATAGTCGACCTCGGCGGGGCGGAACAGACGCTCGTCGATGACCACGTGGTCGTGCCAGTCGACGTCGACCATCGCGAAGGCCAGGTCGAGGAACTCGCGGATGGTGTGGCTCTCACCAGTACCGACCACCAGATCGAGGGGCTCGTCGTGAGCGACCATCAGGTGCATCGCACGCACGTAGTCGCGCGCGTGCCCCCAGTCGCGTCGCGCGTCGAGGTTGCCCAGGCGCAAATCCTTGATCTCACCGGTCAGGATCCGAGGGATGTGGCTCGTGACCTTCCGCGTCACGAACTCCTTGCCGCGCCGCGGGCTCTCGTGGTTGAACAGGATCCCGTTGCTGGCGTGGAGCCCGTAGGCCTCCCGGTAGTTCGCGGTCGCCCAGAAGGCGTACACCTTGGACACGGCGTACGGGCTCCGGGGATGGAAAGGGGTCTCTTCGTTCTGGGGTGGTGGTGCCGCGCCGAACATCTCGCTGCTGGAGGCCTGGTAGAAGCGGATGCTGGGATCGACCTTCCGGATGCTCTCCAGGAGGCGGACGGCACCGAGTCCCGTGATGTCACCAGTGGTGATCGGCATGTCGAACGACGCGCGGACGTGTGACTGCGCCGCCAGGTTGTAAATCTCATGGGGTTCGACCTCCTCGACCAGACGCAACAACGAGAAGGCGTCTCCGAGGTCAGCGACGTGGAGGTGAACACGTGGCTGTTGACCGACCAGCAGGTGACCGACACGGGTGGCGGCGATGTCACTGGTCGTTGTGCGCACGATGCCGTGGACCTCGTACCCCAGGTCCAACAGGTGCTCGGCCAGGTACGACCCGTCCTGCCCGGTGACTCCCGTGATCAGCGCCCGACGCCCCGCCATAAACGCTCCGTCCTTCTCGCGAGGCGGACTGTAGCGGTGTGCACTCACCGGTCCGGCTGACGCAGGTGGCGCACGGGGCGCGGCCCCGACACCATCCCCACGACCAGCCCCGCGCCGTACGCCAGATGCATGATCGCCACAGCCGCCGCGACCCGCACCGCCCCGGCGAGGGGGTCTGCGCACCCGGCGGCGACCGTTGCAACCACCAGCACCCACGCCCCGGTGACGGCCGCGAACGGCCACCACACGCCGGCGGCGACCCCGACGGCGACGGTTGCCACCAAGCCGACCACCAGCCCCAGCGGGGCGGCCGGACGCCACGACGGCCAGCGCCCGTTGAGCCACAGCAGTTCGCCTTTGCCGCGCCCGTACCGCCAGCTCTGTTGGGCGAACGCCCGTGGCGTCTCGCGCGGGCGGTAGGTGCAGCGGATAGCCGGGTCGAGCAGGATCGTGCGGCCCTGACGGCGCCAGCGGTGGTAGAGGTCGGCGTCCTCCGCGACGCCTGACGGCAGGGCGCGGTACCCGCCGGTGGCCAGGAAGTCGGCGCGGCGGTACGCGCCGAGGTAGACGGTGTCCGCCAGCTGACGCTGCGACGCGTGGTGGAACCTGCCCGGCCCGATCGCCAGCGGCGAACGCATCACCGCGGCGACGGCCTTGCCGAACGGTGTCGTTCCCAGCGGCAGGAGGTTGCCCCCGACCGCGACGGCGTCGCAGCTCAGCAGCGCCTCGACCGAGCGGCGGACGTAATCGGGTGGGTAGGCGGTGTGCCCGTCGGCGCGGACGACGATGTCGCCGGATGCGACCTGGGCTGCCAGGTTCAGGCCGTCGGCCTGGACCCGGTGGGGGTTGTGGACGACGACCAGGTCGGGGAGCCGGGGCTGCCAGGCGGCGAGCCGCTCCAGCGTCCCGTCGGTCGAACCGCCGTCGGCCACGACGATCTGGACGCGACCACGGTGATCCTGCGCGGCCAGCGACCCCAGGACCTCGTCGATGTGGTCGGCCTCGTCCAGGACCGGCAGCAGGATCGACACCGACCTGCCGGCCGCCGTCGTCTCACCCGAGGTCCGCACGGCCGCGAGCGTACGGCCGATTCCCCGGTAACCCGACATTCGTCGGTATCCTCCACCCGTGAGGGGGCAACCGGGGAGACCTCGAGTGGCGCAGCGGCAGCGTTCACACCGCCCGGCCCGCACACCGAGGACTGCGCCAGCGGATCTGCCGCTGCTGACCCGGCTGAACGAGCGCGGGTTCCGACTGGTGCAGGCCGCCGACGCCGTGGCGGTGTTCTGCATCCTGGTGGCGACCAACCTGGTGCGCTTCGGTTGGGAGACGTGGGATCCCGGCCCGGGGGCGAGCTACGACCGGGGTGATTACCTGCTGTCGTTCGCGGTGGCCGCCGCCATCCACGTCGCCGTGTACTACTTCGGCGGGTTGTACGAACGCGAGCCCCGCCTGGGGTTCCCGCCGGCCCTTCCGCGGGCAGTTCCGCTCACGGTGGTGGGGGTCCTGCTGACCGGTCTGGTGGTGATGGCGACCAGCGGCGCGGGGGTGCGTGTGCTGCCCTTCCCGACGATCAACCTGGGTGTGCTGGCGGTGCTGGGTTCGGTCGCGGTCGCGGCGAACCGGCGTGCGGTGCACCTGGTCCGGCTCAACCGCCAGGGACCACCCCGCGTCCTGCTCGTCGGCGCGCCCGACGAGGTGAACGTCGCCCGGCAGCACATCCGCGACGCCAACCACGCCGAACTGGTCGGCTCCACGTCGACCACCGAGGACCTGCTCGAACAGGTGGAGCGCCATCGAGCCACCGATGTCGTCCTGCTGTCGGGCCGCTGGCTGGATTCGCTCTACCCGACGCTGCTCAACCGCCTGGAGCGCAAGGGCGTCACCGTCCTGCAACGGGTCACCGCCAAGGACACCCTGTTCGGCCTGCAAGGGGTCCGCGAGGTCGGTGGCATGCCGTTCGTCCTGCTGCGCAACCAGACCCTCCCGGTCTCGCGCGCACGCTTCAAGCGGGTCTTCGAGCTCATCCTGCTCGCGGCGCTGTCTCCGACTTTGCTGCCGCTGTTGGGCGCGGTCGCCGTCTACCAGCTGATCGTCGTCGGTCGACCGATCCTCTTCTGGCAGGAACGCGTCGGGAAGGACGGCCGACCGTTCGAGATGGTGAAGTTCCGCACCATGTACCCATCCGCCGAGGAGGACGGCGCCCCGCGGCTCGCCACGTACGACGATCCGCGCATCATCTCGGCGTGCCGCTGGGTGCGGGCCATGCGCCTCGACGAGCTACCGCAGCTGTGGAACATCCTCCACGGCGAGATGTCGCTGGTCGGGCCGCGCCCCGAACGGCCGCTGCTGACCGCACAGTTCGAGGAGCTCATCCCCGGCTACACGCGCCGCTACGAGATCCCGCCGGGGATCACCGGGCTGGCGCAGGTCCACGGCCGGTACGACACCGACCCCGAGTACAAGCTGGGCTACGACCTGCAGTACCTCGTGAACTGGTCACCGGTGCTGGACCTCGAGATCCTGCTGCGGACCGTGTGGGTGGTGGTCGCCCGCCGGATCTGAAACCTCACCCGGGCAGGCCGGCTGCTCGGAGCACCGCGTCGACGTCGGGCACACCCCGCCCCGTCAGGACCCGACGCAGCCGCTCACGGAGCAGCGGCGTTCCGCAGCGGGGGCAGAAGTTGCCTTCGCGCAGCTGCTGCGGGATCAGCCACCGGCAGCGCGGGCACGCGTCGACGTCCACCCGTTCGTGGACGCCGACGTCTGCCAGCGCGTCGACGTACCCGCGCGCGTACTCCCACGGGACGTACTGGTCGGGCTCGGGTGCGAACGCCGGCTCGTGGACGGGCGTCTCGCCGGTCTCGAGCAGCGCCTGCAGGTTCTCCCGCAGCATCGCCCACGGGTAGAAGTGCTCCTCCTCGCAGTCGTGACAAAACACCGACACGCCGCGGTAGCCCTCCGCCGCGAACGTGTCCTCGAACCTCGACAGGTCCTGCAGGTCCTGGCGGACCAACGCCGACTCGTGATCGTCGAGCCGAGGCTCCTCATCGAACTCGTCAGCCATGTGACCAGTCTGGCACCGTGTCGAGTCGGCTGCAGCAGGTCAGATCCGGCCGTCCTCGATCGCGTCGACGATCCAGGGGATGACCTCGTCGAGCATGTCGTCGAGGGAGGTGGTCGCCTCCCAGCCCAGCAGCTGACGGGCTTTGTCGACCGCCGGGATGCGCTTGGCGACGTCATGCTCGAACGGCTCGTCCGACACCCAGCGGAACGGGACATTGGGGCCTTTGAGCTTGCGCCAGATCAGCTCGGCCAGCTCCAGCACGGTCGTGGACGCGGCGGTGGACAGGTTGAAGTCCTGGTTGCGCGCCGCGGGATGGGTCATGGCGGTCGCGATGCCACGGGCCAGGTCGCCGCCGTAGGTGTAATGGCGCACCTGCCGCCCGGATCCCAGGATGTGTAGCGGATCCTGGCCCCGGACGATCTTCTGCACCAGGTCGGGGACCACGTGGCTCATGGCCAGCTTCACGTCCCCGCTGGTGATCTCCACGTCCCCGCGGGCGCGAGCCTCACCGATCCCCACGCAGTTGAACGGCCGCACGATCGTGTACGGCAGCTGGTGTTGGTCCCACGCCGCGCGGGCGAAGTACTCTACCGCCAGCTTCTGGAAGCCGTACGACGACGCCGGCGGCGGGATGTGGCGTTCCTGGCCTTCGTGCGACGGCCAGCAGGTGGTCGATTCGAACACCATGGACGACGACAGGTAGGTGACCTTTTCGAGCGGGGCGCCGTCGCGGTGGCGACGGATCGCGGCGTCGCAGGTCGCGGCGGTGATCCGCTCGTTGGTGGCCAGCAGGTCGTAGGCGTAGGTGTGGAAGTAGGAGATCCCCCCGATCATCGCCGCCCCGGCGATCAGGTGCTGGCACCCTTCCAGGAGGTCGTACACCAGGTCGGCGTCGCGAGCGTCGCCCTCGACCAGCCGGTAGCGGGGATGATCGTGGTAGGACCTGGTGACCGGGCCGTACTTGGAGTGGTCGTCGAGGCCCAGCACGTCCAAGCCACGGTCGAGGAGCTCGGCGACCACGTACCCGCCGATGAACCCCGACGCTCCGGTCACCAGGACCCGGCTCACCGGGCCGTCCGCTCGGCCTGGGCACGTACCTCCTCGACCGACAGCCGTGGACCGAACGCGAACAGGTACCAGCGCAGGTAGCGGGGAATCCACGCCAGCAACCGGAAGTGCGACACGCCCTGGTCACGGTCCAGCCAGATCGTGGGAATCTCGGCGACGGGCAAGCGCAGCCGCCGCGCTTTGGCCACGAGCTCCAGGCCGATCTCGAACCCGGAGCGGCTGTGGATCCCGACCTGCTGCACGAACTCCCGCGAGTAGGCCTTGAACGAGTTCGTCGCGTCCCGCGTCCCCACCCGCGCGAACCACGCGAGCGTCAACCCGGCCAGCTTGGACAGGAACCCCTTCAGCCACGGCCCACCGACCTGCTGACCGGCTGGCATGTACCGCGAGGCAGCCGCCACCACCACGCCCCGCTCGACCAGGCGCGTCAGGTCGTCGATCTGACGCGGGTCGTCGCTGCCGTCGGCCATGGTCACGACCACCACCCCAGCCGACGCGTGATCGAACCCGAAGCGGATCGCGTTGGCGGGGCCCGGCCCGTAGGTGTTCACCGCCGGGGTGACCCGCGGCTCCTTCTCGGCGTAGGTCTCGACCACCTCGACGGTCGGGTCGCCCGGCCGGTCCACGACGACCACGGCCTCCCACGGAAACGTCACCGACTCGAACAGCCGGTCGAGGACGGGGACGATCTCGTCGCCCTCGTCGTAGGCGGGGATCACCACCGACACCCGTGGGTTCACACGCGGACCCCGCGCCCGACGACGTTCCAGATGTCGGCGACCGGGAGGTCGGTCTCGAGCCCGCGGTAGGCGTCGTGCGGGGCGCCCACGATCAGCAGGTCGGAGCGCTGCAGCACCTCCTCCTGCGGGATGAGGTCGTCGTCCACCGTCACGTGCGGGTCGGTGGTCAGCACGTCGGCGGCCTTGAACTTCAGGATCCGTTTCAGCTTGTAGCTCAAGCTCGCACGGATGTCGTCCGACTCGCCCTTGAACGCCATCCCGAGGATCCCCACCGTCATCGCGGCCAGGTCGAAGCGCTCCTCCAGGCGTGCCACGACGTACAGGGGCAGGCCCTCGTTGACCAGCGTCGCGGCGTGCCCCAGCGTGAAGTTGTTGTTGTTGAACGCGGCGAGCTGCATGGTGTCTTTCAACAGGCACGGGCCGGCCGCGAACCCCGCCGGTGGCACGTCGGCGGCGCGCGGGTAGTCGTAGGCCAGCGCCTGGCGGATCCGCTCGAAATCCAAGCCGAAATCGTTGGCCATCATGTACAGCTGGTTGGCCGTGGCGAACTTGATGTAGCGCCAGACGTTGGTGAACAGCTTGGCGAGCTCCGCCTCCTCTGGCTCGAGGGTGACGATCGTGTCGGTCAGGACCCGGAACAGCTTCTCGGCGCGGGAACGGGCACGGTCGGTCCGGCCGGCGACGATCTGTGGCAGCTCGTACAGCTCGACCATCGCGCGGCCCTCAGCGATCCGTTCGGGACAGAACGCCACGTCCGCATCGACGCCGAGGTCACCCAACATGCGCTCCACCATGCCGGTGACCCCGGGGTACACGGTGCTGCGCAACACCACCAGCTGCCCGTCGCGGAGGTGCTCGCTGCACCGGCCCAGCGCCCGCGGGATCGCGTTCGGATCGGGGTTGAGATGCTCGTCGACGGGCGTGCCGATGACCACGACGACGTGCTCGGCGGTCCCCACGGAGGCGTCTTCGGTTGTGGCGTGCAGCAGGCGATCGCGGTTCGCGCGGCGGAGCGGCTCCTGGGCGCCGGCTTCGGCGAACGGCAACCTGCCGCTGTTGACCGTCGCGACCGCCTCGGGATCGATGTCGTACAGCACGGTCCGCATGCCCCGGTCCGCGAGCGCGATGCCCAGCGGCAGCCCCACGTGGCCGCACCCGCCGATGATCACGACGTCGTTGGGGAAGGAGGCTGCGCTGCTCATAGCACTCCCGTCTTGGCAGAGGTGCAGTGTGGCACGCCGGGGCGCCAGCGGCCGCATCGGCGGTGACCCTACGCTCGGGCCGGCGGCGCGGGAGGGACCGTGCGAGAGGTCGAGATCGGTCCGGGACGCCGGGCCCGTGCTGGCTATGCGTTGGACGACGTGACCCTGGTCCCATCGCGTCGTAGCCGCAGCGTCGGCCTGGTGGACGTGTCCTGGCAGCTCGACGCCTATCCGTTCGAGCTGCCGGTGCTGTCCGCCCCGATGGACGCCGTGACCTCACCGGCCACGGCACGGCTGGTCGGCGAGCTCGGCGGTCTGGGCGTGCTGAACCTGCAGGGGCTGTGGACCCGGTACGACGACGCCGAGAACGTGCTCGCCGAGGTCGCGTCGCTGCAGCCGGGGCCGGACGCGACGGAACGCTTGCAGGAGTTGTACGCCGCCCCCGTCCGCGACGACCTGATCGGGCGGCGGGTCGAGGAGCTGTCGACCCACGGCCTGGCAGCAGCGAGCCTCACGCCACAGCGTGTCGAGCGCTACCACCGGGCCGCGCTGGAAGCCGGACTGGACCTGTTGGTGGTGCAGGGTGTGGTGGTCACGGCCCAGTACGTCGGACGCGACGGCGAGGAACCCCTCGACCTCAGAGCGTTCACGGCGCGGTACGACATCCCCGTGCTGGTCGGTGGGGTCGCATCCGCGAAGTCCGCCCTGCATCTGATGCGCACCGGGGCGGTGGGGGTCCTGGTCGGGGTGGGGGTGGGCAGCGTGTCGACCACCACGGCCGCGCTCGGCGTCGGCCGGCCGCAGGCGACCGCGATCGCCGAGGTCGCTGCGGCCCGTGCGCGCTACCTCGCAGAATCCGGCCGGTACGTGCACGTCATCGCCAGTGGCGGGATCCGTACCGGCGGGGACCTCGCCCGGGCGATCGCGTGTGGGGCCGACGCGGTGATGCTGGGTCGTCCGCTGGCTGCTGCGCACGAGGCCCCCGGCGGCGGGGCGTACTGGGGGTACTCCGCAGCGCACCACGAGCTGCCCCGCGGTCAGCTGACCCGGGTGGAAGCGCTGGGGACGTTGGCGCAGATCCTGACCGGCCCCGCGCACCGCGACGACGGCACGGTCAACCTGGTCGGCGGGCTGCGTCGGGCGATGGCCGTCTGCGGGTACGAGGACCTCAGAGGCTTCCAACGCGCCGAGCTGGCGGTGCGCTGCTGATGGTCAGCTGTTCAGCGGTCCCCGGTTGGACGACTTCGCCGACGCCGATCGCAGGTGACCTGCAGGGTCTGGTCACGTGGGCCCCGGTAGCCTGCGGCCGATGACCGCCCCGTCCGACGAGATCCGCGATACCCGGTTCGACACGGTCCTGGTGGTGGACTTCGGGGCCCAGTACGCGCAGCTGATCGCCCGCCGGGTCCGTGAGGCGCACGTCTACTCCGAGATCGTGTCTCACACCATCACCGCCGACGAGGTCCGCGCCCGGCGCGCCAAGGCGATGATCCTGTCGGGCGGTCCGGCCAGCGTGTACGCGGAATGGGCGCCCCGGCTGGATCCGGACGTGTTCGCCGTCGGCGTGCCGATCCTTGGCATCTGCTACGGCCAGCAGCTGATGGCCGACACCCTGGGGGGCACCGTCGCGAGGACCGGCATCCGCGAGTACGGCCGCCGCGACCTCACCGTCGACGACCCCGGCGTCCTGTTGGACGGCACCCCGCCACGCCAGCCGGTGTGGATGAGCCACGGCGACACGGTCACCGCCGCCCCGCCCGGGTTCCGCGTCACCGCGCGGACCGAGACCGCCCCGGTCGCGGTGTTCGAGGATCCTGACCGCGGCATGTACGGGGTGCAGTACCACCCGGAGGTGTTCCACACGACCTACGGCCGGGAACTGCTCAAGCGGTTCGTGTACGACGCGGCCGGGTGCCGTCCGACCTGGACGCCTTTGAACGTGATCGACCACGCGGTGTCCGCGGTTCGTGCGCAGGTCGGTGACCGTCCGGTGTTGTGCGGCCTGTCGGGCGGGGTGGACTCGGCGGTGGCGGCGGCGCTGGTGCACCGGGCCGTCGGCGACCAGCTGACGTGCGTGTTCGTCGACCACGGCCTGCTCCGCCACGACGAGGGACGCCAGGTCGAGGAGACCTTCCGCGGCCACTTCGACGTCAACCTGGTCCACGTCAAGGCCGAGGACCGGTTCCTCGACGCGCTGGCGGGCGTCACCGACCCGGAACGAAAGCGCAGGATCATCGGCGAGCAGTTCATCCGGGTGTTCGAGGAGAGCGCCCGTGATCTTTACCTCGGCGATCAGCTGACCGCGCCGACCAGGAAGTTCCTGGTGCAGGGAACCCTCTACCCGGACGTGATCGAGTCCGGTAGCGACACCGCCGCCACCATCAAGAGCCACCACAACGTGGGGGGGCTCCCCGCCGACCTGGACTTCGAGCTGGTCGAGCCGCTGCGACTGTTGTTCAAGGACGAGGTCCGCCACCTCGGCGAGGAGCTGGGGCTGCCTGAGGCGATGGTGTGGCGCCAACCGTTCCCCGGTCCCGGGCTGGCCGTGCGGATCGTCGGTGAGGTCACCCGCGACCGGCTGGGGATCGTCCGCGCCGCCGACCGCATCGTCCTGGACGAGCTGCGACGCGCAGGGCTGGAGCGCCATATCTGGCAGGCGTTCGCGGCCCTGCTCACCGTTCGGTCGGTGGGCGTCATGGGTGACGAGCGCACCTACGGACACCCGATCGTGGTCCGTGCAGTGACCTCCGAGGACGCCATGACGGCCGACTGGGCGCGCCTGCCCGACGAGGTCCTGGAGCGGATCAGCGGCCGCATCATCGGGGAGGTCGAAGGCATCAACCGCGTCGTGTACGACATCACCTCCAAGCCGCCCGCCACCATCGAGTGGGAGTAGGCCCCCGGTACCCTCCGCGCCATGCCCGAGCCCAGCGCGCCGCCGGTCCCCGTCTCCGAGGACCTCGTCGCGGACCTCAACCCCGCGCAACGTGAGGCGGTCACCGCCGTCGACGGGCCGGTGCTTTGCATCGCGGGCGCCGGGTCGGGCAAGACCCGCGTCCTCACTCACCGCATCGCCCACCTGATCCGCGACCTCGGCACCGACCCGTTCTCGATCCTGGCGATCACGTTCACCAACAAGGCCGCCAGCGAGATGCGCGACCGGGTCGGTGACCTGGTCGGTTCCCGCCTGTCGGAGCGGATGTGGGTCACCACGTTCCACTCGGCGTGTGCGCGGATCCTGCGCCGCGAGGCGGGGCGGCTGGGGTACACGTCGACGTTCACGATCTACGACCAGGCCGACGCCGTCCGCCTGACCACCCAGGTCATGAAGGACCTCGACGTCGACGAACGGGGGCTCACGCCCCGCGGTGTGCACCACGCCATCAGCGCCGCCAAGGACACGCTCGTCGACTTCGACACCTACGCCGTCCGCGCGGGCGACCACGTCGAGCGACGCATCGCCGAGGTCTACCGCGAGTACCAGAGTCGCCTGCACCGCTCGAACGCGGTGGACTTCGACGACCTGATCGTCAAGACCGTCGAGCTGTTCCAGCTGTTCCCTGACGTCCTCGACCACTACCGGCAGCGGTTCGCCTACCTGCTGGTCGACGAGTACCAGGACACCAACCGGGCCCAGTACCACCTGGTCAACCAGCTCGCCGACGCTCACCGCAACGTGATGGTGGTGGGCGACAGCGACCAGGGAATCTTCGGCTGGCGGGGCGCGACCATCCGCAACATCCTCGACTTCGAGCGGGACTTCCCCGAGGCGCGCGTCGTCGCGCTGACTCGCAACTATCGCTCGACCCAGACCATCCTCGACGCAGCCAACGCCGTGATCCGCCACAACACGGTCCGCCACTCCAAGGAGCTGTGGACGGAGCGGGACGCCGGTGAGAAGGTCGTGCGCTACCGCGCGCAGGACGAACGCGACGAGGCCGCGTTCGTCGCCGAGGAGGTCGAGCGGCTGGTCACCGACGGGTACCGCTTCGGTGACGTGGCGGTCTTCTACCGCACCAACGCCCAGTCGCGTGTCCTGGAGGAGGTCTTCGTCCGCGTGGGGACGCCGTACCGGGTGGTCGGCGGGGTGCGGTTCTACGAGCGCAAGGAGATCAAGGACATCCTCACGTACCTGCGGGTGCTGGTGAACCCGGCCGACGACCTGTCCGCCCGGCGCATCCTCAACGAGCCGCGTCGCGGCATCGGGGCCAAGACCGAGGAGTGGCTCGACCTGCACGCGACCCGCCAGCGGATCGCGTTCCTCGAGGCGTGCCGGCAAGCGCAGGACATCCCCCAGCTCGGTCCACGCCAGGTCGCTGCGGTCACGACGTTCGTGGACATGCTGGACATGTTGCGGACGCTGGCGCTGGACATCCCGGTCCCGGAGCTGATCGAGGAGACCTGGACGCGGACCGGCTACCTGCAGGAGCTGCTGGCCAAGCGCACGGTGGAGGCGCTGGGACGTGAGGAGAACCTCCGGGAGCTGCAGTCGGTCGCCCGCGAGTACCACGAACGCAGCCCCGACGGTGGTCTGGAGGGGTTCCTCGAGTCGGTGACGTTGGTGACCGACCAGGACGAGCTGCTGGACATCGAGAAGGACCAGGTCGAGCGCGACCAGACTGCGGTGACGTTCATGACCCTGCACACCGCCAAGGGTCTGGAGTACCCGGTGGTGTTCATCACGGGGATGGACGACCGCGTCTTCCCGCACGTCCGGTCGCTGTCGGAACCCGAACAGCTGGAGGAGGAACGTCGGCTGTGCTACGTGGGGCTGACCCGGGCCAAGGACCGCCTGTACGTCGCCCACGCCGACCACCGCACGCTGTGGGGAGGCACGTCGTACAACCCGCCGTCGCGGTTCCTTTCCGAGCTCCCCGAGCGGGTGGTCGACGTGCGGAGCGACGAGCGGGGCGCCGCTGCACGTCGCGTCCGTGACCGCGAGGCGCTCGAGTTCGATGGGATCCAGTTCCGGGTCGGCGACGCCGTGCGCCACAGCCGCTTCGGGCGCGGTCGGATCCTGGAGGTCGCCGGCGACGGCGAGTCCGCCGAGGCCCTGGTCGACTTCCCAGAGGTCGGCAAAAAGCGTCTGCTGCTGCTGTACGCCCCGCTCGTCAAGGAGTAGGTCGCAGCGCGGAACCGTCCGGCGGGTGTTGCCCTTCCGCTTGAGCCCGGCTATGGGCCAGCCGCGGGCGGTCCCACACGTGCTCCTCGGCTCCCCGGTGGCGCCCCGGCCAGCCGCGCGTAATCGCTCCCGCCCAGCGTTGCATCACGCAGCTGGTTGGACGCGCTTCGACGTGACCGCGCTTGACCGGGGCGTTGCCTGTTCGCGCCGGGCGGCCAGTGAGGCGGCGCTGGGTCGGTTCGTTCCGGGTTGCGGGGGTCTGCGGCGGCGTGGGGTGGGGGCAGGGGTGGGGTCGTGGTGGGGGTCAGGGTGGTGGTCGTTGGTGGGCGGTGCCGTCGGGTGCGGTGAACACTGCGGTGTTGTCGGGGTGCAGCGCGACTCTCCAGGCGTGGTGGTGGATCAGATCGTGGCAGGCCCAGCAGACCAGGACGAGGTTGTCGAGGTCGGTGGGTCCGCCGTGCTCCCACCAGGTGATGTGGTGGGCCTGGCAGTGTGAGGCGGGCGCGCCGCAGCGTCGGCAGCGCCGGTCGCGGGCCACCAACGCGTTGATCTGGGCGGTGGAGGGGTCGCGGCGGGTGCGTCCCAGCCACAGGGGGGTGCCGTGCCGGTCGACCGCGACGGGGGTGAGGTCGGCGGCGCACGCCAGCCTGGCGGCGGTGGTGTTGGACACCGCGCCGGTGTGGGCCAGCTCGGCTACCGCCGCGCCCGCGCGGTCGTCGACGTTGACGTGGGGGTCGCCGGTCGGGTCGCGGTGGGTGACCAGCACCAGGATGTGGGGGCGGCGGCGGGCGACGTCGGGTAGCTGGTCGTGGTCGAGGGCGATGCGGGCCAGTTGCACCAGAGCGTCGGCGCGGCGCTGGTCGGGGGTGCGCCGCTGGTCGGGGGGCACGTCGGGGGGGTCGGGGCGCATCAGCGCCCCGATGGCGGTGGCGACGATCTCGGCGCCGACCTGCGACAGGCGGGCGTGCAGGTGCACCATCCCGTGGTGGTCGGGGGGTGACAGGCGCGCGGAGCGCCGCGCGTGCGCGGCGCGTTCACGGGCGGCGGCGGCGTCCTGGTCGGCGGCGATCGCCAGCTTGCGCGCCTGCAGCTGCAGCTGTCGGGGGTCGACACGCTGGGCGGCGGCCAGCAGCTGCTGCGCGGCGCCGGGCAGGGCCCGTACCGCCTCGTCGGCGAGGGTGTCGGCCAGGACGTCGGCGTGACGTTGGGTGATGCGCCCCTCGTCGAACGCGGCCTGCACCGCCGGCAGGTCGTCGAGCTGGCGGGCGGTGCGCACCTGGCGGGCGGCGTCGCGCCGGTCCTGGCGCAACAGGCCACCGGCGAGCTGGTCGACGGGGGCGGGGCCGGCGGCCGTCTTGGGGCGGCGGCGGTCGTAGGAGGCCAGGCAGCGTGCCCGCCACGCCGCCAACCGCTCGGCCTGGCGCTGGGCCTGCTCCAGCGCCCCGGCGAGCTGGTCGAGGTCGAGGCGGTCAGGGTCGACACCGGTCAGCTCGTCGACCGCCGCCTCCAGCACCGCCACCGCCCCGGTGCCGCTCTCGTCGACCAGTTGGCCGACCGGCGCTTGCCTGGCCGCCACCGCCGTGCCCACGCTGACTCCGATGCTCCACGCCGAGCACCTGCCGCTCGGCCGTCTCGAACTGGTGTTCGGCCACGACCGTAGCAACCGGGTGAGACGCGGAGCAGGCCGAAGCCGACCGGGTGTGGACACCGGGTTGCGTCACCGGAAGATGGTGCGGAACTGAGCCGCACCCCACAGACAACGCTGCAGTAGTGCCCAATCGGGATAGACCGCGACGGATCCGGCAACGGCATAGCAGCGTTATGCATGCGCAAGTCGTGTTGATGCGTGGACGACCTGGTTGCTTCGGCGGTCGCGCGGTGTAGACTGCGCGGCTGTGCCACGACCGGCTCTGGTTCGCTCCCGCAGCGGATCCAAGTCGCCAAACGCTAGGCGGCAAATCGAGAGGGAGGTTCGGCCCCAGGACGGAGTTTCCCGGGCGCCAACCGCTTGCGGAGATCCCATGACTGCTCTGCCTCCTCGACAGACGGCCGATTCGCCCTCCGGCTCAGGACGGCCCAACGATCCCTTGGAGCCGGACCCCGCCGCGCCCGCCCGCTGGCGGATCATCGTCGGCGTTGCTGTGGTGGTGGTCCTCGCCGTGCTGCTAGCCGTCGTCCTGCTGCGCGATACGAGGACCCCGTCGAACCCTCGCACCGATGCTGTGGACGGTGCCGCCACCAACCCGGACGCGCCAGAGCTACCTGGCCGAGGATCGGCATCGTTCACCCCGAGCGACGAGCCGCCACCGCCGCTCGACGGTTTGGTCGGCGACGACTACGAGCAGGTCGTCCGCACCCACGAGGCCTACCGGGAGTGGCTGTTCGAGCATCC
>JAHWKW010000030.1 GCA_019347675.1 Actinomycetota bacterium
AGGTGCTCCTCCAGCTGTATGCCGCGACCGACGAGGACCGGCTCCGCGCCGCCGCGGATGAGGCCGCCGACGCGCTCGGCGGATCGTGATGTGTGCGAAATGTGTGCGAGCGGCGTTCGAGGCCCCTTCGGCGAACCCCGGGTGTGGCTTGGAAACCGCCCCTGACCTGCGGTTTCGCGGAGTGGGCCCGGCAGGGGTCGAACCTGCAACCAACGGATTATGAGTCCGCTGCTCTGACCTTTGAGCTACGGGCCCCGGGCAGTCGAGTGTACGTCCGGCCGGAGGGTCGAGCGGCACGGGGCAACCGGCCCTGCGGTTAGCCTCGCGGCGACCCACACGGAGGTGGCCGTGGAACTGCTGTCGTTCATCATCGCCACGCTGATCGTCGGTGCCCTCGTGGGCTACATCGCCCGGCTTTTGATGCCGGGGCCCGATCCGATGGGGTGCTTGGCCACCGCCGGGCTCGGGATCGCGGGCTCCTTCGTCGGCGGGACGCTCGCGTCACTCCTCTTCGACCAGGAGTTCCAGCTCTCCGCGGCGGGGACCATCGGCTCGGTGATCGGCGCGATGATCCTCTTGTTGTTCCTGCGGCGTTCGCGGAGGCGCCGCTACTACTGACCCCGGCCGCGGACCAAATGCAGCCCCTGGCGATCCGGGCTCGCCACCATCGGGCTCGACGGCAGCCTGGTCAATACAGGAACATCGGCTTGCCGGCCACCTGGCGCACCTTCGGTCGGTACTGGTCGACGTCGTACAGCGCACCGACGTCGACCCGCTTGGCGCCCTCACGTGTGACCGAGATCGGCACGTTGGTGTAGGTCCCGCTGCGTAGGGCGACCATCCGGCCGCGTTCGCCATCCACCGCAAGATCGGCAGCCATGACCGCGTAGTTGGTGGCGACCATCAGATCCAGTGAGTCCGGCGCCCCCGACCGCATCAGGTAGCCCAACCGCTGCTCGATGATCCCGACCCCGGTGATCTCGCGGAGCATCTCGCCCAGCTGCTGGCCGATACCGCCGAGCTTGCGGTGTCCGTAGGCGTCCTCGTCGCCCCGCAGGTGCAGGTCGCCACCCGTCAACTTGGCGCCCTCCGACACCGTCACCACGGCGTAGTTGCTGGGATTGACGGCGCGGTCCTGCATCACCAGCTTCGCGAGCCTCTGCACGTCGCACGGCACCTCCGAGATGATGGCCCGATCCGCCCCGGCCAGGTACGCCGAGATTAGCGACGTCTCGCCGCTGTAGCGGCCGAACAGCTCGATGACGGCCAGCCGCTCGTGCGATCCGGTCGACGTCCGCAGCTGGTGGATGAACTGGACGCTGCGTGTCACCGCGGTGGAGAAGCCGATGCAGTAATCGGTGCCGTGGACGTCGTTGTCCATGGTCTTGGGGATCGCGATGACCGGCACGCCCTCTTCGTGCATCCGCAGACCGTAGGACAGCGTGTCGTCCCCACCGATCGGGACGAGGGCATCCACCTTGAGCTCCTCGATCACCTCCAACACGTGCGAGGTCAAGTCATGGGGGCCCTCACCGGCGGCATCGTCGGCGAGGAAGTCGGGGACCTCCTTGGCCCGGACCCGCCCCGGGTTGGTCCGGGATGTATGCAGGGTCGTGCCCCCGGTGCGGTCGATGGTTCGCACCGTCGCCCGGTCCAGCCGCATCGTGTTGCTTGACACCGAGTCGGGATCATCGGTATCGCAGTTGAGCAGGCCGCCCCAGCCGCGGCGGATGCCGAGGACCTCGTGCCCGTCGTCGATCACCCGTTCCACGACTGCCTTGATGCAGGGGTTCAGGCCCGGGACGTCACCCCCACCGGTCAAGATCCCGATCCGCACGTCATCTCCTCCCTGTGCCCAGATCCGACCCTACGGGCGCCGACCGTTCGAAGTCGCACGACCGGCCGACCGACGCACCACCAACTCGGCCCCGCACGGTCGGGCCGGCCCGTCACGCGCCCCGCCGGCTCACCGCACCGGCCTGCGTCAGGCCGCCACCGGCTGCGGTGCCGTCTCCAGTGCCAGCTCGAGCACCTCGGCGACGTCGGCGACCAGGTGGATGGTGACCTCCTCGCGCACCGTGGCGGGGATGTCGTCCAGGTCGGCCTCGTTCCGTGCGGGCAGGATCACCTCGGTCAGTCCCGCCCGGTGCGCCGCCAGGACCTTTTGCTTCACGCCACCGATCGGCAGCACCCGTCCCTGCAGGGTGACCTCGCCGGTCATCCCGACCGTCGACCGTGCCGGCCGACCCGACAGGAGGCTGACCAGTGCAGCGGTGATCGTGATCCCCGCCGACGGCCCGTCCTTGGGGATCGCGCCGGCCGGCACGTGCACGTGGAAGCGCCGGCCGGTCGGCACGTCGAGGCTGAACTGGTCGGCGTGTGAGCGGACGAACGACAGCGCGATCGACGCCGATTCCTTCATCACGTCGCCGAGCTGGCCGGTCAGGGTCAGCCCCTCGTCGCCGGGCAGAGCCGCCGCCTCGACGAACAGCACGTCACCGCCCGCGCCGGTCACGGCCAGTCCCGTCGCGACACCGGGCACGGCCGTGCGTTCGGCGACCTCGTTGTGGAACCGTGGTTTGCCGAGGTAGCTGCGGACGTCGCCGGCGTCGATCGTGACGGGGGCCTCGGCGCTGGCCGCCGCCAGCCCGGTCGCGACCTTGCGCAGCACCTTCCCGATCAGCCGCTCGAGGTTGCGGACCCCGGCCTCGCGGGTGTGCTCGGTGATGATGGTCCGCAGCGCGTCGTCGGTGACGGTGACCTCGTCGGCCTCCAGGCCGTTGCGCTGGATCTGCCTGGCCATCAGATGGTCGCGGGCGATCGCGAGCTTCTCGAGCTCCGTGTACCCGTCGAGGTGGATCACCTCCATGCGGTCCAGCAGCGGGCCGGGGATCGTCTCGACGACGTTCGCGGTCGGGATGAACAGCACCTCCGACAGGTCGAGGTCCACGTCGAGGTAGTGGTCACGGAACGTGTGGTTCTGCGCCGGGTCGAGGACCTCCAGCAGGGCGGCGGCCGGGTCTCCCGACCATCCGCCGACGGTCACCTTGTCGATCTCGTCGAGCATGACGACGGGGTTGCGCGTCCCCGCGTCCTTCAGCGCCCGCACGATCCGCCCCGGCATCGCCCCGACGTAGGTCCGGCGGTGGCCGCGGATCTCGGCCTCGTCACGGGTGCCGCCGAGCGCCACGCGGACGAAGCTGCGCCCCATCGCCCGCGCCACGGACTCACCGAGGGAGGTCTTGCCGACGCCAGGAGGACCGACCAACGTGACGATGGCGCCCGAACCCCGGCCGCCCTCGGGGGCGCGGCCACGCTCCTCGCGGAGCTTGCGCACGGCGAGGAACTCCAGGATGCGGTCCTTGACGTCCTCCAGACCGGTGTGATCGGCATCGAGGACGGCGCGGGCCTCGGTCAGGTCCAGGTGGTCGTCGCTGCGGACGTCCCACGGCAGGTCGAGCAGCCACTCGAGGTAGGTGCGGATCCACCCGTGTTCGGGGCTCTGGGCGTTGGTGCGCTCGAGACGGCCGAGCTCACGCTCTGCCTGTTCGCGGACCTCCTCGGGCATGCCGGCCTCGGCGATGCGCTGGCGGAGGACCTCGACGAGGTCGTCCTCGTCGTCGCCCAGCTCCTTGCGGATGGCGTCGAGCTGCTGGCGCAGCAGGTACTCGCGCTGCTGGCGGTCCATGCCCTCGGTGACCTCGTTGCGGATGCGCTCCTTGAGCTCGACGTCCGCCACCATCTCACGGGTCCAACCGATCAGCAGCTCGAGGCGCTCCTCGATGTCGAGGGTCTCGAGGATCTGGAGCTTGCGCTCGGTGGACAGGTCCGGGGAGTAGCCGGACGTGTCCGCGAGGTGACCGGGGTGGTCGATGCCGCGCAGGCTCTCGGCGACGTCGTTGGCGCCCCGCGCGTCGAGGATCGTCTCGACCAGTGCGCGGTACTCTCGGGCCAACTCGGCCGCCCGCTCGGAGGTCCGGTCGGGATCCGGCGCAGTTTCAACGTCGACCCACAGCGCGTCGCCGGTGCCGGCCACGCCCGTGTGGACCACGCCCCGGAACACGCCGCGCACGACCGCGACGTCCGCGCCGCTCGGCAGGCGACCCGAGTCCTCGACCTTCGCGACCGTCCCGATCCTGGCGTAGCGGCCTTCGATGCGTGGCAGCAGCAGGACCAGGCCGTCACCGGCCTGGGCTGCGGCCACCGCCGCGGCCGCCTCAGCGCGCTCCAGGACAGCCGTCACGACCATCTGGGGCAGAACCACGCCGGGCTCGACCGGGAGCACGGGCAGCGTGCGGGTATGCAGTCGTTCCATGACGTCCTCGCTCGTGTCGTTGCGAACGCAACAGCATCGTACGTCATATCGTTGCCTTTACAACCGTTGATTGAGCAAAGACACGTGGTAGGATCCGCAGTGATGCAGCGCTGTGACGACGTCCGGGTACTGGCGTGGAGGGCGCTCGCCCGAGCCCACGCCGTCCTCGGGGCTGCCCTCGACGCCGCTCTGGAGGAGCGCTCGGGTGTGCCGCTGCTGACCTACGACGTGCTGTCGTCCCTGGCCGAAGCCGACG
Organism: Actinomycetota bacterium; assembly: GCA_019347675.1. NCBI lineage: Bacteria > Bacillati > Actinomycetota > Actinomycetota bacterium. The sequence goes on from JAHWKW010000030.1 coordinate 4,572, forward strand.
GTCAGCGCCTGCGCATGCAACAGGTCGCCGAGCGCATGCCCCTGACCCCCAGCGGGCTCACCCGTCTGATCGACCGCATGGAGGAGGCCGGCCTCGTCCGCCGGCAGGTGTGTTCATCGGATCGGCGCGGGACGTACGCGGTGTTGACCCCGGCGGGGCGTCGCACCTTGCGCCGCGCCGGGGAGGTGCACGTGCGGATCCTCGAGGAGCGGCTGGTGGCACGCCTCTCGGCGCACGAACTGATGTGTCTGCGTGCCGCCTGCACCAAGATCGCCGGCCTGGTCGAGGATCAGCCGACCAACGACTGATCGTCCCACGCAGCCGTCCGGGTCGTCACGCCACCGCACTCGTGGAGATGACACGCCGGATTTCCATCACCAGCGAGTCCAGGTCGATCGGCTTGACCAGGTACGAGTCGACGCCCGCCTGCCAACCCGACCACAGGTCGTCCTCACTGGCACGGGCGGTGAGCAGGATGATCGGGGTCGCGGCGGTGCGTTGGTCGCCACGGAGTGCCTGCGCGGTCTCCAGTCCGCTCATCCTGGGCATCATGACATCCAGCAGGATCGCGTCGGGTCGCGCCTGCAGCGCGCGGCCAACGGCTTCCAACCCATCCGCGGCGGTCAGGATCTCGAAGCCTTCGAAGACGAGCACGAGCTCCAGCATCTGGCGGACTGCCGGGTCGTCGTCGACGACGAGCACTCGTGCGGCGGTCATGGCGTCTCCCGTTCGTACCGGCGGACGAGTGATGTCACCCGATCAGGCCCGAGATCGGCCCGTACACGTCGGACGCCACTGCCCGCTACACCTTCAGGTATCGGCGCCGACTCACCGGACTTGGTAGCCAGTTCGCACCATCTTGATGATGGTCGCGGCGGCCCCGATGCGCGGCGGGGCAAGTCCCGGACTAGTCCCCGTCCCGGTCGCCAGGCTCTCTGCGGACCAAGCTCAGCGGCCGTACTCGGCGATCAGCGCCCCTGGCTCAAGCGTCCCTCCACCGACGCGACCTTGCTGTCGAGCATGTCGTGGTGGCCCGGCCGGTGATCGACCTTGACCACCACGCTCACGCGGGGCGCCCCGCGACGCTCCATCGCGTCGATGCACTGGCCGATGACGGCCGAGATCTCCGGCCAGTCGCCTTCGATCTCGGTGAACATGGCCGAGGTCCGGTTCCGCAGCCCCGAAGCGCGCACGATGCGGACCGCTTCGGCCACGAAGTCACCGACGGACTCGCCGACACCGCCCGGACTGATCGAGAACGCTGCCAGCACGGCGGCTCCTTCCTCCGCCAACCATCCTGCCCAAGCCGCGACGGACGCGCAGTCGTGGCGCGTACGGTTGGATGTCGCCATGCGGTTGACCGAAGCACCGACCGGACGGCTGTCAGCGACAGTCGCCGCGCTGTACGCGGCGTGCCTGCTCCTGGTGTTCGCTGTGCCCGCGGCAGCGCAAGGCGCTTCCGTGCTCGAGACCGAGGCGACCGGACCGGTCACCCCGGTCATGGCCAACCATCTCGCCGACGCGCTCCACGAGGCGGAGCGCGGCGGCCACACAGCCCTGATCGTACGCCTCGACACCCCCGGCGGTCTGGTCACGGCGATGCGCGACATCGTCAAGTCGTTCCTGAACGCCGACGTGCCGGTGGTGGTGTGGGTGTCTCCCGCAGGAGCGGGTGCCGCGTCGGCCGGGTACCTGATCACGTCCGCCGCGCACATCGCGGCGATGGCTCCGGGAACGAACATCGGCGCCGCCACACCGATCGACCTCGAGCAGGGCGAGGTGCTGGACAAGATCGTCAACGACGCCGCCGCCTACGCGCGGTCGATCGCCGAGGCCCGGGGGCGGGACGTGGACTTCGCCGAGGAGGCCACCGTCGATGGTGCGTCACTGTCCGCCGAGGAGGCAGCGGAGCGCAACGTCGTCGATCTTGTCGCCGCGTCCCGCGACGACCTGCTCCGCGCTGGCGATGGTCGCACGGTTGAGGTCGCCGGCGGTCGCGAGGTGCAGCTTCGCACCACCGGGGTCGAGATCGTCGCCTACGAGGCGTCGTGGGCGCGGCGGGTGCTGCAGCGGCTGGCGGATCCAAACCTCGCGTTCCTGTTCATGTCGATCGGAACGCTGGCGATCCTGTACGAGCTCGCCCAGCCCGGCGTCGGCGCGGGCGCCGCGGTCGGGGTTATCCTGATCGTGCTGGCGCTGTTCGCGCTGGCGGTCCTCCCGGTGAACGCAGCAGGGTTGGCGCTGCTCGGACTTGCGATCGCGCTGTTCGTCGGGGAGATCTTCGCCCCAGGGATCGGTGTGCTCGCGGCCGGGGGGACGGTCGCTCTCCTGCTCGCCGGGCTGTTCCTGTTCCAGCGCCCCACCGGCGTCGGGGTCGATCTGAGGGTGTTGGTTCCGACCGTGGTGCTGGCCGGGCTGGCAGCCGCGGGTCTGGCGGTGGTGGCAGCCCGCAGCCGCTCCGCGCCGGTCGCCGCAGGTCCCGAGCCGGCGCTGAACGAGACCACCACGGTCCGGCGGATCGTCGGCGATCGGGCGCAGGTCTTCGTCGGCGGCGCGTGGTGGAACGCCCGCAGCCCCACCCGACAACTGCAGCATGGCGACGAGGTCCGCGTGGTCGGCCGGCGCGACCTCGAGCTGGTGGTCGAACCGGTCGAGGACGCAACCAGCGACGACCAGGAAGGGACACCATGAACCCACTCCTCATCGGTATCGGCGTCGCAGTACTCATCGTGCTGTGGTTCCTCGTGAACGCCATCAAGATCGTCCAGGAGTACGAGCGCGGGGTGATCTTCCGGCTCGGGCGCGTCCAGGACGCCAAGGGTCCGGGGCTGTTCTTCATCATCCCGATCATCGACCGGATGGAGCTGGTCAGCCTGCGGACGGTCACCATGGACATCCCACCGCAGGACATCATCACCAAGGACAACGTCACCGTCCGCGTCAACGCGGTGACCTACTTCAACGTGGTCGAGCCGGTGAAGGCGGTCATCGCCATCCAGAACTACATCTTCGGCACCTCACAGGTCGCCCAGACCACGCTCCGGAGCATCATCGGGCAGGTCGACCTCGACGAGGTGCTGATCAACCGTGACGAGATCAACTCACGGCTGCAGGAGATCATCGATCAGCTGACCAACCCGTGGGGGGTGAAGGTCACGCTCGTTGAGGTCAAGGACGTCGAGCTACCCGAGGCGATGCGCCGGGCGATGGCGCGTCAGGCGGAGGCCGAACGCGAGCGGCGCGCCAAGGTGATCCACGCCGAGGGCGAGTACGAGGCGGCGCAGCGCCTGTCGGACGCGGCCGCGCAGCTGGAAGCACACCCGGCCGCGATGCAGCTGCGGGTCCTGGCGACCATGGCGGAGGTCTCGGCCGAGCGCAACTCGACCCTGATCTTCCCGCTCCCGATGGAGATCCTGCGGCTGGCGGACGCCGCCGGTGCTCTCCTCGCCGACCGCAATGCGGCGCGATCTTGAGGGCCTCCAGGGGCGCCTGACTAGGCTGGGCGGCCCGCCGGCTGCCGCTCGCGGCGAGACGCACGGAGGCGCGGATGCCCACCGACCGTTCGCGGCGGTGGTCGATCCGCCTCGGGATCCTCGGGCTGGTCGGGGTCCTGGCTGGGGCGACGGCCGCCGCGGGCGTGCAGGATCCCACCGCCGCGCCGACCGACCGCGACCCCGACCCCACGGTGGCGCCCACCACCGATCCGCAGCTGGTTGCCCGCGGCCGGGAGCTGTTCGGTTCCCAGTGCGCGACCTGCCACGGCGCTGGAGGCCGTGGTGGCGTGCGGACCGACGCCCCGCCGCTCCGCGACGCCTCCCCGGCGATGATCGACTTCGTGATCCGGACCGGACGCATGCCGCCGCCCCGTCCCGACGCGGGCAGCGTGCGACGTCCTCCGCGGCTCTACGACGAGCAGCGGCTCGCGATCGTGGCGTACGTCAAGACGTTCGCACGGACCGAGCCGGCGATCCCCGACCCCGACCCTCAGCGCGGCGACCTGTCACATGGACGCGAGCTGTACGAGGCCAACTGCATCGCGTGCCACAGCGCCCTGGGGCGCGGCATCGCGATCAGCCAGCGCGACATCGCGCCGGACCTGGACCCTTCCTCCCCGGTCGAGATCGCCGAAGCTGTCCGCGTCGGGCCCGGGGTCATGCCGGTGTTCGAGACGGGCGTCATCTCCGACGACGAGCTCAACGACCTGATCCGCTACATCGTGTGGCTCACCGAGGAACGGGAACGCCCCGGAGGCCTCACGATCGGTCGGAGCGGACCGGTCACCGAAGGTTTCGTCTCGTGGGGGTTCGGCTTGGTGCTGCTGCTGATCGCGATGTACTTCATCGGGGAGCACCGCCGTGGCAGCTGACGACCGCGACACCACGATCCGGCGGGCCACACGCGCCGCCGCGATCGGGTTCGCCGTGGCGATCGCGTCGGCGATCGGGCTGGTCGTGGTCTACGTCGCCGGCGGTCACACCCAACTCGAAGGGTTGTTCCTGTTCGCGGCGTTCGCGGGGACCACCGTCGGGCTGGTCGTGTGGACCAAGGTGCTGATCGCCGAACCGGACCTGCTCGAGGAACGCCCGCCGATGCGCTCGTCGCAGGAGGACCGGGCCGCGTTCGAACACGCCTACCTGGAAGCTCGGGAGGTCCGCGACCCCGACATCGCCAGCCGCCGACGGTTCCTCAGCCGGCTGCTCGCCGGCGCCAGCGCGTCGCTGGCGCTCGCCCTGGGCTTGCCGTTCTTCTCCCTCGGCGCGCCCCCCGGCGGCCAGCTGTTCCGCACCAACTGGGAACGCGGATCTCGCGTGGTGGACTTCGCCGGCCGCCCGGTCCGCGCCGACATGGTGGGACCCGGAGGAGTCATCACCGTCTTCCCGGAGGGCCACACCGGCGACGGGCAGTCAGCGGCCCTGCTGATCGGGATCGACTTCGGCCGGATCGTCGAAGGCGGCATCACGGCCGAGACCGTCCCGGGGATCGTCTGCTACTCGAAGGTGTGCACCCACGCCGGCTGCCCGGTCGGGCTGTACCGCGAGGAGGCCGCCGAACTGCTGTGCCCCTGCCACCAGTCGAAGTTCGCCGTGTACGACAACGCCAGGCCGATCTCAGGGCCGACGACACGGCCACTGCCTCAGCTGCCGCTGGGCACCGACGACGCGGGGTTCCTGGTCGCGCTCGGTGACTTCGAGGCGCCGGTCGGGCCCGAGTTCTGGAACATCCAGCGTGGAGGCCGCGCATGACCGAGCGCGCCGAACGCGACCGCGAACGCCAGACCGACCGCCCCGTCGACGCTCACGGCCGCCACAGCCGCGGCGTGGTCACCGCGATCGCACGGTGGCTCGACGACCGGCTCGGCATCGCCCAGGGAGCCCGCAAGCTGCTGCGCAAGCCGTTCCCGGACCACTGGTCGTTCCTCCTCGGCGAGGTCGCACTGTTCGCGTTGGTGGTGCTGTTCCTCACCGGGACCTTCCTGGCGCTGTTCTACCGGCCCGACACGCGGCCGGTGACCTACACCGGCCCCTACGTCCCGCTCCAGGGAGCGCAGGTGTCGGCCGCGTACGAGTCGGTGATGCGGCTCAGCTTCGAGGTCCGCGCCGGGCTGCTGATGCGCCAGATCCACCACCACGGCGCGAACGTGTTCATGGCCGCGGTCGTGGCCCACATGCTCCGCACATTCTTCACCGGGTCGTTCCGCAAGCCGCGTGAGCTGATGTGGGTCACCGGGATCGTGCTGGTCCTGCTCGGCATCGGGGCGGGGTTCACCGGCTACTCGCTCCCCGACGACCTGCTGTCGGGGACCGGCCTGCAGATCGGGTACGCCACGCTGCTGTCGGTCCCGTTCCTGGGCCCGTTCCTGGCGTTCGTCGCGCTCGGCGGGGAGGTCCCCAACCCTGACCTGATCGGCCGGCTGCACATCCTGCACGTCATGATCCTGCCCGGCCTGCTCGCCGCCGTGGTCGGCGCTCACATGCTGCTGTTGTTCCGCGTGCGCCACAGCCAGCACCCCGGCGAGAAGCGGACCGAGCGCAACATCGTCGGCAAACCGATGTTCCCCACCCAGACGATGGTCTCGGCTGCGGCGTTCGCGGCGACGGTGGCCGTCCTCGCGTTGATGGGAGGCTTCTACGAGATCAACCCGGTGTGGCTGTACGGACCGTTCGAGCCTTCACGGGTGTTCGCCCCGTCCCAGCCCGACTGGTACGTGGGGTGGCTGGAGGGCGTGCTGCGGCTGTGGCCGGCCTGGTCGATCCGCGTCTTCGGGATCGTGATCCCCCAGCCGTTCATCCCCGGCGTGGTGATCCCCGGCCTGATCTTCGCCTTGGCTGGCGCGTGGCCGTGGCTCGAGCGGCGCTACATCACCCGCGGCGACGAGGAACACAACATCCTCGACGACGTCCGCGATAACCCGCTGCGCGGTGCGGTCGGAGCGGCGGGGGTCACCTTCCTCACGGTGATGCTGGTCGCTGGAAGCAACGACGTGATCGCCGCGCGGTTCACGATCGCGCTCGAGCGGTTCACGCTGGTACTGCGCGTCCTGCTGGTCGCGGGACCGCCGCTGGTGGGCTGGCTGACGTACCGGTGGTTGACGCGTCTCAAGCGCCGTGACATCGAGGAGGCCGAGCGCGCCGGGACGGTGAGGGCCGAGCAGGACGTTGCCTAGATGGTGCCCACATGGTGACGGCTCACCGCTACCTGGCCATCTCGATCATCGCAGCCTTCCTGGTGATCGCCGTCTACGGAGGGCTGGCACGGCTGTTCCGCCGCCCGCAGGTCGGCCGGCCGTTCTGGGGGCTGCAGTACTACACCGAGACGGTGCTGCTGGTGCAGGTCGTCGTTGGTGTGGTGCTGCTGGTGATCGGTCACCGCGTTCCCCCCGGGTCCCTGAACTGGCTGCACTACTTCTACGGGTCGCTGTTCCCGCTGATCGCCGTGGTGACCGGCCGGATCGGGGCGATCCGCCGCGAGGAAGCCGGGTTCGACTACGCCCCGGTGGCACTCGCGGCGCTGGTCGCGTTCGGCCTGACGCTGCGCGCGGCGATGACCGGATGCGCCGATTCGCCGTTCGTGTGCCTCGGGCTGACCTGACCCCGTCAGCAGGTGTTGCCGTCTGCGGCGTCGAGCGCCGCAACGGTCGACTCACCCAGGACACTCGTCCCACCGATCACGACCAGGTCCACGACCGGCCGGCCGCAGCTGCCCACCAGCGGCCCCACGGCCGGGTGAACCTCGGGGCGGCCGTCGACGAGCAGGACGGGCGCGGCGGTGTCCGCGGCGAGCCCGGCGGCGGACAGGCCGTACGCCCACCCGTCGGGGCGGAAGCCGTGCATCACCACGTACCGGCGGGGCGATGCGCGACCCCACAGGTGGGTAGCGACGGCCACGGCCGTCTCCACCCGCGACGGCCCGGCGACCCGCTGGGGTGCGGGCACCGCAGCCTGCACGGCGTCGGACAGGGCTGCGACCCCGCCCAGCAGCACGGTCCGGGTCGGCTCCCACCGGCGCAGCGCGTCAGCGACGGCCGGGTGCAGAGCGTCGCGGTCGGTGACGACGATCGGGACGCGCTGACGCGCCGCCCACGCGCCGCCGGTGACCGAATCGGCCCATGCGGCGCTGGGGTCGGTGGCGGTGCCGTGGGCGCGGGCCACCGCGACGGTGCGGGTCCCCGGCCAGCGGCGGCGGACCTCCTCGGCCACCGCCACGGCGGTCTCCACGCGCGACCTGCCCGCCAGGCGGTGGGGCCGGTACCCCGCGCCCCGCAGGGCGTCCTCCACCGCCGGGCTGAGCGCGGCCGGCCCTCCCAGCAGGTACACCACCGCCCCGCCGGGGACGGTGCGCCGCAGCTCCTCGGCCACGGCTGACGCGAGCCGGTCGCTCGGGGTCAGCAGAAGCGGGCCCTCGGCGCTGAGCGGGGCGCCGGCCAGGGCGTCGGCGAACACGTCGTGGCGCGACACGACGGCGTACCCGGCGCCGCCGGAGGAGAACCGTGCGCGGCTGGCACGCACCCCGACCGACACCGGATCGGAGGCGTCGACGCGTTCGGTGGTGGCCGGGTCGCCGTCGAAGCTGCCGGGGCGGTGGATCAGGACGGCCGGTGTGGTCGCCGCCGCCCCGGTCCCCATCGCGTTGATGGCGGTCACTGCGAAGCTGTACGTCGTGCCGGTCGCGAGTCCACCGACCTGGGCCGACGTGGCAGTCGCCGCGACGGTGACGGTCGCCCCGCCGGGGGTCGCCCGGATGGTGTAGCCGGTGATCGGGCTGCCACCGTCGGAGGCGGGCGCGGCCCACGTGACCGTGGCGGAGGTCTCCCCGGCCTTGGCGGCGGGGTGACGGGGCGCGTCGGGCACGGTGGCGACGGTGGTGGGCACGGCGGTGGACTCGGCGACGGCGCCGGTCCCGACCGCGTTCGTCGCCGCCACGGTCAGCTTGTAGGTCACGCCGTTGGTCAGGCCGGCGATCCGTGTGCTGGTCGTGCCGGCCGCGAGCGTCATCTGCTGACCGCCGGGCGCGACCGTGACCGTGTACCCGCTGATGGCGGCGCCGCCGTCGTCGGCGGGGGGCTGCCACTCGAGCAGGACCGCCCCGTCGCTGGGCGTGGCCGCCAGCGCGCGTGGCGCCGACGGCGCACTCAGCACAGCGGTCAGCGCCGCGCCGGCGTTCACGATCCGACCGGTGACGGTCCGGCCGGCGAGGCTGTCGAGCTCCTGCCCGTGGGCCGCGACGTGGTCGACGACCTCCTCGGCCGTCATCGACGGCTCGTGGGAGGCCACCAGCGCCGCCACACCGGCGGCGTGGGGCGCCGCCATCGACGTCCCCGACGCGTACGCGAACCGACCCTCGGGGTAGGTCGAGAGGATGTCGGCGCCGGGGGCCCCGACATCGACAGTGGTGAGTCCGGTGTTGGCGAACAGCGGGACGGCACCGGTGTTGTCGACCGACGTCACCGACAGGACGGTCGGCAGCGTGGAGTTGGCCGGCTGGGACGCGATCAGGTCGTTGTCCACGCCCTCGTTCCCCGCGGCAGCGACGACGACCGCCCCGGCCTCGCTCATGGCGGCCTCCAGGGCGGCGGATGGCGGCCCCACGTACCCCCAGCTGGCGTTGATGATCCGCGCCCCGGCCTTGCCGGCGTACTCCACTGCGGCGACGGCGTCGGAGAGGTGACCCCAGCCGTCCGGGCCGATGAACTTCAGCGGCAGGACCGTGACCGCCGGCGCGACCCCGACGACCCCCTTGCCGTCGAGCGTGGCGGCGACGGTCCCGGCGACGTGGGTGCCATGCCAGTCGGCGTCGGGCGAGTCGTACACGCTGGCGTCGTCGTTGGCGAAGTCCCACCCGGTGACGTCGTCAACCAACCCGTTGCGGTCGTCGTCGACACCGTTGCCCGCGATCTCGCCAGGGTTGCGCCAGATGCGCGGGGCGAGGTCTGGATGGCCGGTGTCGACCCCGGTGTCGATCACCGCGACGATCGTCTCGTGCGTGCCCTGGGTGATTGCCCAGGCCTCGGGGGCGTCGACGTCGACGTCGTCGATGCCCGCACGTCCGGACACGGTCTGACCGGTGTTGTGCAGGCCCCACAGCTGCGGCAACCCCGGATCGGACGCGGTCAGCGTGATCCGGCGGTCGACCTCTGCGAAGCGCACCGCGCCATGGTTGCGCAGACGCGCCGCCACCGCTTCGGGGTCCCGGCCGGGCGGGACGGTCAGCACCTGGGTCCCGGTCAGGGGCAGTCGGCGGTGGACGGTCAAGCCGTGCTCGTCGCGGACGGCCGCTGCACCGTCACCGACGAACCGCACGAGCAGCCGTTGGCTCTCGCCCCGCGGCGACGGGCCAGCCGCCAGGGCGCCGGGCGGGGCGGTCAGCACGACGGCGGCCACCAGCACCGACGCGAGCGCGCCACGGCGCGGGGACCGGCGTGCGGGACGGCTCATGGCGGCATCCGGGCAGTATGGAGCGGCGACCGAGGTACCACTGCATCGTCGGGCGCCGACCGCGTCGACTTGAGCGGCGACCCGGCGCGACCAGTAGCAGCTAGTAGTAGCAGCTAGTAGTAGCGCATGGGGTCGCGTGGGACCCCGTTGACGCGGACCTCGAAGTGGAGGTGGGGGCCGGTCGACAGGCCGGTGGAGCCCACCGCACCGATGACCTGGCCGCGTCGCACCCGCTGCCCCGCGCGGACGGCCAGGCGCGACTGGTGTGCGTACAGCGTCGCCAGCCCATCGCTGTGGGCGATCACGACGGCGTTGCCGTACCCCCCGCGCCACCCGGCGGACACGATGACCCCGTCCGCTGCGGCCACGATCCCCTGCCCGGTCGGGGCGGGGATGTCGATGCCTGCGTGCAGGCGTCGGGTGCGGTAGACGGGATGGGTGCGCCACCCGAAGCCGGACGTGACCCGGCCGGCGGTCGGCCACGCCAGCTGTCCGCTGTCGGAGGAGGGCGGCTGGGCCACCGCGGTCTGCGCCCGCGGCTGGGCGGATCGCGTCGCGGCGGTCCTGTTCACGGCGGCCTTCTCGGCAGCGGCCTTGTCGGCGGCGGCCTTGTCCGCGGCGGCCTTCGCGGCGGCGGCCCTGGCAGCTCTTGCCGCCGCGGCGCGCTGTTCGCGCGCCAGACGGGCCAGCTCCGCAGCGAGCTCGTTCTCGAGCCGCTGCGACTCCGCCTCCAGGTGCGAGACGAGACCCTCGTAGGAGCGCTGGTCGACGTGCAGGCGGCGCAGCAGATCCTGCTGGCTGGCCTGGTCGGCGGTGATCTGGGCGACCAGCCCACGCTGGTCGTCCACCAGAGATGCCTGCTCGGCCACCAGCACCCGGCGCTGTTCGGTCAGGGCTGCGACGTCCTGCCGGGCCGCCCGCGCCGCTGCCTCCTCGACCATCCGCTGCCGGCGCAGCGCCGCCACCGTCCGTTGGTGGGCCGCCACCTGCGCGCGGAGCCAGTCCAAGCGTTGCACCACCTGGTCCTGGTGAGCCAGAACCGACTTCGCCACCCGCAGACCGCGCGCGGCGTCGCTCGGCGAGTCGGTGGCGAACACGACCTGCAGCAGGCCGCCGACCTGCCCGGTACGGCCGCGCTTGAAGGCGTCGGCTGCCTGGGTCTCGAAGGTGATCTGTTCGCGGTCGAGCTCGGCCTCGGTGCGCCGCAGCTCCTCGGTCGCGGCGTCGAGCGCGCGGGTGGCCTCCCGGGTGCGCACCTGGGCGGTGGCAAGCTCACGCTCGGCTGTGGCCAGCTTCTCCTCGGCTGACGCCAACGCGTCGCGCCGCTCGGTGAGCTCGGCTTCAAGCTCCCCGAGCCGTTGGGTGCTGGCCGTCAGGCGCGCGTCGACCTCGGCCAGCGCCGCGCGCGTTTCCTCGACGGAAGTGCTGACGACCGCCAACCCCTGGTTGGCCGCTTCCAGGTCGTGTTGGGAGTCGTGGATGCGCCGACGGACGTCGTCGACCGGGGCAGCCGTCGCGTCGCCACCGGCGGTCACGGCCACCAGCGCAGCCAGGGCGGCGACCACGATCCGCCGTCGTGCCACACCACCCCCAAGACCCGACACGGTCCCCACTACCCGTCCGACCCGTCGAAGGCAAGCAGCCGCCGACGGGTACCGCAACTGCAGGCCGCCCCCCGCTACGGTGCGGCCGTGCCCACCGTGCTGGCTGTCGACGGCAACTCCCTCGCGCACCGCGCCTGGCATGCGCTGATCGACGAACGCGACAGCGGACCGTGGCTGGCCGGCGGCGTGGTCCGCATGCTCGGCAGCGTCTGGCGGTACGGCCGGTACGCCGGTGTGGTCGTCGCCTTCGACGCACCCGACAGCATCCGCAAAGCACGCCACCCGGGATACAAGGCGAGCCGCCCCACCCCCGACCCCGCCTTCGTGGGACAGCTGCGGAACCTGGCGCACCTGCTGGCGGCGTGCGGGTTCACGGTCCTGTCGACACCGGGCCACGAAGCCGATGACCTGCTCGCGGCGACGGTGGCCGGTGCCGGCATCGCCGACGTGCGCACCACGCTGGTGTCCTCCGACCGCGACCTGCTGGCGTTGGTGTCGGATCGGGCGACGCTGCTGCGGCCCAGACGTACGATGGCTGATCTGGCCGTGTACGACCCGGCTGCGGTGCGCGCCGAGTTCGGAGTCGAACCCACCCAGTACCTCGAGCTGGCCGCCCTGCGCGGAGATCCCTCCGACGACCTTCCGGGCGTGCCGGGCGTCGGGCAGCGCACCGCGGCCCGGCTGCTGCGATCCTGGGGGTCGGTGGGTGCGCTGTACGCCGGGATCCGCGACCTGCCCCCCGACCTGGCAGCACGGCTGCGCGACAGCCGGGGCGACGTCGAACGCAACCTCGAGCTGATGGCCCCGTTGGCACAGGCGCCGGTCGACCTGGCCGCGACGCTCGCGAACGGTGTTGACCTCGCCGAGGTGCGACGGGTACTGGCCCCGGTCGGTCTGGGACCCGCCGCCGACGCCTTCCGCCGAGCCGTGGAACGCGGCCCGCTCCCGCCGATGCCTCCCCCACCGCTGGAACCCCCGCCGGGCACCGCTGCGGCCGATCCGCCCGCGCCCCGCGCACCGCTGCACCTCGACGGGATCCAGGCTGCACTGTTCTCGTGACCGACGTCTGAAGCGGCCACGACGACGCTCACGACGGCCCGTGGCGCCACCCAGGCGCTTCGCGCCACGCTGGTCGTCCCGACCGGTCGCAGGCTGGCAAGCTGTGCGCATCCGACAGGAGTCGCTCGAGATGTTCCTGCGACGTTCGCGTCAGGACCTGGTCCGGGCGGCAGCACGGCTCGGCGTCCGCAGCCAGCGGGTCGTCGCCGCCATGCGTGCGGTGGACCGTGCCGGGTTCGTCCCGCCCGGGCGGGAGCGCCTCGCCTACCGCGACCGCCCGATCCTGATCGACCGCCGTCAGGCCACGCCCCAGCCTTCGATCGTCGCGCTGATGATCCAGGCGCTGGAGCTCGACGGTGACGAGCGGGTGCTCGAGGTCGGGACCGGTGTGGGCTACCAGGCCGCGCTGCTGGCTCGTCTCGCCCGGGACGTCTTCAGCGTCGAGCGGTCCGAGGACCTGGCCGAACAGGCCCGCAGCAACCTCGCCCACGCCGAGATCGCCAACGTCACCGTCGTGACCGACGACCCGACGCGGGGTCTGCCCGAGTACGCCCCGTTCGACGCGATCCTGGTGTCCGCAGCCGCGCCGGAGGTCGCGCAGCCGCTCGGGGAACAGTTGGTCGACGGCGGCCGGCTGGTGATGCCGATCGGGCCCGGCGGCGAGGACCTCGTCACCCTCTTCGTGCGCCAGGAGGGCCGGCTGCGTCGGGTGCGGGTCCTGACAGCCGCGAGCTTCGCACCACTGCGGTGACCGCGCGCGCCCGCCTCGCGCCCGGCGTCACGCGTCGATGCGGCGGACCGGGATGAACCCCGACAGCGTCGTCCCGCCCCCGTTGGCCGAGTGCACCTCGAGGCCGCCTCCCTGGGCGTCGAGCCGGTCGGCCATGTTCTGCAGCCCGGCGCCCCGCGGGGTCGTGACGGGATCGAAACCCCGCCCGTCGTCCGTGACCCAGAACAGCAGCCGGTCGCCGTCGTCGCGCAGGTGGATGGTGGCTGCCGTGGCGTCGGCGTACTTGGCGATGTTCTGTAGGGCCTCCAGGCAGCAGAAGTACACCGCCGCCTCGGCGTCCTGCGGGTAGCGGCCGAGGTCCTGGGCGTCGACGTGGACCCGCACGGCCGCCTTGGCCGCTTGGCTCTCCAGGGCGGCCCCCAGCCCCCGATCGGCCAGGAGCGGAGGGTAGATCCCCCGGGCGAGGTCCCGGAGGGTGACGATCGCCTCGGCGGTGTCCTCACCGAGCTGGTGGAGGAACGGGGCGACCGGCTTGCCCTGCTCGGCCAGACGCTCGGCGAGGGCCAGCTTCACCTTCAACGCCACCAGCTGCTGCTGCGCCCCATCGTGGAGGTTGCGCTCCAGGCGCCGGCGGGCCTCATCCTGTGCGGCCACCAGGCGCTTCCGCGATGCGCGCAGGTCGTCGAGGCGGTCGAGGAGCTCGGCGGTCAGGCGCACCGTCCGGAACACCTGCGCCGCCTGGTCGGCCAACGCGCGCAGCAACCCCTCCTCGATCGGCGCGAGCGTCTCCTGCCCCGGGAGCGTCACGCTCAGCGCGCCGAGGAGTTCCTGGTTGTGGCGGACCGCGACGGCGGCGGTGGTGCCAGGCAGTTCCGGCAGGATCCCACCGTCGATGCCGACCGGGTCGCGGCCCTCGGCGTCGCCCGGCCAGGCCGCAGCCGGGCGGAGTTCCCCGCCGACAACCAGCCACACGTCGGCGCGGGTGGCGGTGGTCCCGGTGGCGAGGATCTGCGCCATCCGTGACAGCTTCTGGTCGGTGGTCACCGACTCGGCCATCTGCTCGGAGAAGTCGGCCAGGACCTCGTAGGGGGTGGCGCGCCGGCCGTAGACCAGGCGGTTGGCGACCGTCTTCAACCGTTCCTTGGCCGGCTCGAACGCCACCGCCACGACACCGGTGGCCAGCACCGACAGCGCCAGGTTGTTGCCCTGGGCGCCGACCAGCCAACCCAGGCCGACGACCACGCCGACGTAGACGGCGGTCACGAAGCCGGCCAGCGCCCCGTACACCAGCGTGCGCGTGATCACCCGGTCGATGTTCCACAGCCGGAACCGCACCAGTCCCACGAACAACGCAGCCGGGATGATCGCGAAGACCGGCTGGAAGACGCGGAACAGCGCCACCGGGATGATGTCGAGGGGACGGCCCTGGTAGGCCTCGAATGCCGACCCGGCGACGCCGCGCTGCAGCACGTACACGCCCAGCAGCAGGGCCGGGAGCAGCGCCCAGAACAGGGTCCGTGCCTGCAGGCGGTCGGCGTCGGTCCGGGCGGTGCGGTAGCGGTAGGCCTGCGCCGCCACCCCCACCGCCGGGGTGACCAGCCCGAAGACCAAGATGACGGCCAACACCCGCGAGGTGCCGCGGATGGCGACCGCACCCATGACGGCGCCGGCCACCAGCGGGGCGTAGAGCAGCGCCAGCCGCCCCCGCGACCACCGCGGGATGACGGACCCGTCGGCGAACAGCAACAGGGCCAGGGCGTACGCGCCCGCCGCGACCGCGTGGAAGCCGATGTGGATGACCGTCTCGAGCAGCTCGGCGTCCAGCGACTCGTAGACGCTGTAAGCCTGCAGGTTGAAGATCGCGGCGGTCCCCACCAGCGCGACCGCCAGCAGCCGGGCGGTGCGGTCGCGGGGACGCAGCCAGACCAGGAAGCCCGCCAGGGCGAGGTTGAACAGGCTGAAGCCGTAGTCGACGATCAGGCCGGCGATCGGCTGGGTGTTGTGGGCCGCGTCGGCCAGCGCCTGCGCGGAGCGGCCGATCAGACCTGCGCTGTGGACGAACCCGAGGTCGTGCAGGGCGTCGTGCCACCCAACCGGGATCGCCACCGCCGACACCAGCCCGGCGGCCAGCGCCCCCAGCGACACGAGCGTGTAGGCAGCGAACGCGACGGCGAAGACCCAGTCGCGCGATGCGAAGCGGCGGGCTGGCCGTACCGCGATGCCACGCCCGGAGACGGTCCCGGGGGTGGTCGCGTCGGTCGCGATCGACATCGGTTGCTGGCTCCTGGCCTACTCGACGACGACCGTCCCGATCATCCGCGGGTGGATCAGGCACGCGTAGCGGTAGCTGCCGGGCTGGGTGAACGTCACCGAGTAGGTGCCTTCCCAGAACACCCCCGAGGACAGGAACGTCTGTCCGTCCCACCTGCCCGCGTCGACCGCGGGGGGCGGTGGGCTCTCCGGTGCACCGTCAGGGTCGGCGGACGCGTCCTCGCCTTCGGCGGACGGGCCCTCACCCTCGGCGGACGCGTCCTCGCCTTCGCCCGGGGGAGCCTCACCCTCGGCGGGCGATCCGTCGCCGTCCGGTTCGGCGGACTCGTTCGGGAAGCCTGGCCCGCCGACGGGGAGCACCGCCTGCGGGTTGAAGACGACCGTGCCGTCGTCCTCGACGTGCATCTGGGAGAAGTACGGCGGGACCTGGAAGCTGACGGTGTGGTTCCCGACGAACGACCAGGTGACCTCGTCTCCGACGTTCACGCGCATGTCGCGGGGGATGAACTCGCTGATCATCCCGTGGACCCACATGTCGTTGGCGGCGAAACCGGCGAACGGCTTGCGGACGGTCTCCGGCGGGCCGTACGCGTCGAAGGTCGCTTCGTCGACCGACTTGCCCAGCTCGTAGGCTTCACGCAGCGGCTCGGCCCAGGCCTCGATCTCGGCGCGGGCCTGGCGCGCGACGTCGGCCTGCGAGGGGATGTCCTGATCGCCGGGGACGATCGTGATCGCGCCGTTCTGGAACGCCCCGTGGACGTTGCAGTAGTAGTAGTAGGTGCCCGGCGCGGCGTCCGCAGCGATGGGCACCTCGAAGACGTTGCCTTTGGGACCCTCGTAGGGGATGAAGCCGGAGTTGTAGAAGCTGTGGCGACCGGTGAACGCCGGCTGCACCTGGTCGTCGTCCGCGCACGGGGTGGCGGTGTCCTCCGGCGGCCCGCCGTCCGGGAGGTAACACGGCTGTGCGACGTTCTGGTTGACCCCGGCTTGGCTGTCGTCGGCGAGCATGTACGGGGGCAGGTCCACCATGGCCGCCTCGACCCGCTCGATCACCTCGGGCGGGATGTCGGACATCGGCGTGCCCTCGTACCTGTCGAACTCGGGCGCGACCTTCGTCAAGACATCGTCGACGAGCCGACCCATCGTCACGCTGTGGGGTTCGCCGGTCCAGTGCTGCTTGAAACGGACCGTGTCGCCGGGACGGACCGTCACCGACCGCGGGAAGTAGCCGATCAGGGACGTGGCGAACTCGTCGTGGTCGTAGTCGACCAGGACCTCGCGGACCTGCGGGCCCGTGCCACGCCCCCCCAGCAGGGTGCTGCAGGCCGACACCAGCAGCGCCGCCGAGGGCACGAGCAGAACCAGTCCCAGCCGGCGCAGGCGGACGGTGCGGGCCCGGCACGGACCGTGCGGGTGCGCTGCTGTCACCGAAGACCCATCTGTCGGGCCGCGCGGCCGCGGCGTGGAGGCTCCGGTGGCCCGACACGGCCAGGGTCGGGCCCGGAGATCGGCGGAGGATAACCGGGACGGTGGCGCTGCGCCGCCGTTCCGCGATATTCGGAACGTTGACGTCCGCCGACACGTTGCACCGGGTACAGGACAGCATGCGACATGCCGATGACAAGAGAGAATGACGAGACAGAGAATGACGAGACAGATGACGAGACGGACGGAAGGCGGTGTTGTGACCAAGCACAGGGAGAACACGCAGACGACCGAGGCGTCGACCACGGTCGCCGACGAGCACGCCGCCACGCTCGCCTGGCTCGAGTCGGAGTTCCCCGAGTGGCGGTTCGAGGTTGGCGCCACCCGCGACCCCTCGGGCGACCACAAGCCTTGGTGGGTCGCCCGCCGCGAGGGCCATCACCCGCAGGCTGAGCTGTCGCCCGGGAAGCTCTCCAGCCGCCTGGCCGACTACCAGGCACGGCAGGACCAGCGCACCCCCGCCGACGACAACTGACGGCGTTCGGCGGGCTCGGACGGTCGCCGGCTTCGCGGCGAGACGGGCCTGCCTGCCGGAGCGCGACCCCGACCTTCGTTCACGGGGCGCTCACCCCCCGACCGTAGGGTCGTCGTGTCTTCGCAGCAGGATCGGTCGATGTCAGGCAGTCGGGATGGCGCCCCCCTGCGCAGCGTCGAGGGGGCGGACTACGACGAGCGGCGCTTCCTCGCCGTCATGCGCGAGGCGGTGGACGTCCTCGAGGCGCACGGCGTCCCCCACGTCCTGATGGGGGGTGTGGCGGTCGCGGCGCTGGGCCGGCCGCGTTGGACCCACGACGTCGACGTCTTCCTGCGCCCCGACGACGCCCGACGTGCGCTCGGGGCCCTCAACGACGCCGGCTTCGAACCCGAAGAGCACGACCCGCTGTGGATCTTCAAGGCGGTCAAGGACGAGGTGCTGGTCGACCTGATCTTCCGTAGCCAGGGTGACATCTACCTCGACGGCGACATGCTGGCCCGTGCGATCACGACGACGTTCAAAGGCGAACGGATCCGTGTGCTGCCGCCGGAGGACCTGATCGTGATCAAAGCGGCCGCCCACACGGAGGACACCGCGTATCACTGGTTCGACGCGCTGGCGGTCCTGACCAACCACGAGCTCGACTGGCGCTACCTGCTGCGGCGCGCCCCGCACTCGGTCCGGCGGGTGTTGAGCTTCCTGGTGTTCGCCGAGTCCAACGACGCGCCCGTCCCACGGTGGGCCATCCTCGACCTGGTCGACCGCGTGTACGGCCTGCGAGGAGAGCCGGCGCGCGTCCCCACCGACTCATCGGAGGCGACCCAGGACGAGCGCATCGCCGTCGAGGCACGCGAACGTCTCCGACGTGACCCGCGAACGGCCGACGTCGACGTGGAGGTGACCACGTACGGCGACACGATCATGTTGACCGGTGAGGTCGCCACCGAGGAGCGGCGTGCCGTCCTCGACGACGTCGCCGCCGAGCTCTTCCCCCACCAACGGATCGACAACCGCACCGACGTGCGGCGGCTCGAAGAGCCGGTCACCGTCGAGGAGATCGGCTGATGAACGTGGCGGCCGTCGGCGACGTCCACATCGGGACCGACTCGGTCGGTCGGCTCGCCCAGCACCTGCGCGAGGTCGACCAGCACGCCGACGTGCTGCTGCTCGCCGGTGATCTCAGCCGCCGGGGCGGGTTGGACGAGGCCAGGGTCGTGGTCGGCGAGCTCGCGGAGGTGACGGTGCCGGTGGTGGCGGTGTTCGGCAACCACGAGTTCGAATCCGACCTCCAGGACGAGTTCCGGGCGGTCCTCGAGGACGCCGGGGTGACCGTGCTCGAAGGTGAGTCGACCGTGATCGACGTGGACGGCCAGCAGCTCGGGATCGCCGGGACCGTCGGTTTCGGTGGCGGGTTCCCCGGTGCGACCTGCGCCGACTTCGGCGAGGCGGAGATGAAGCACTTCGTGGCACGCAGCCGCGACCTCGCGAGCACGCTCGAACAGCGTCTGCGCGACCTCGCCGATGCCCGCGTGGCGACGCGGATCGCGTTGCTTCACTACTCCCCGGTCCGCGACACGCTCACCGGCGAGCACCCGGAGCTGTACCCGTTCCTCGGCAGCCACTGGCTCGCTGATGCGGCGGACCGAGCCGGTGCCGACCTCGTCGTGCACGGCCATGCCCACCACGGCGTGGAACGCGGCGTGACGCCTGGCGGTATCCCCGTGCGCAACGTGGCGCAACCGGTGATCCGCCGACCCTACGCCGTGTACCGCGTCGGGGAAGGCAGCGACGTCGACCACACCGAGCAGCTCACCGCCCGGTAGTGGCGTGGACCCTGCCAGCGCACTGGATCGACTCGTGGTGGAGGTCGCCCGGGAACCGGCGCTCGCCGATGACCTCGCCCTGCGGGGCGGCGCGGCGCTCCACCATCTGCACGTCGACCGGCCGCTGCGGCGCTGCGACCGCCTGTCGTACGGGCGGACGTCGTCAACCGGGCTGGGCCCGATCCTGGAGGGCCTGCGCCTGGTCGCCGACCGCCTCGACATGGTGATCGAACAACCAGAGCTCCGCGACGACGGGCTCCACGCCCGGATCGACTCGCCCGCCCAGCCTGGATCGCTGTCCGTGTCGGTCGATACGCACGCGATCGAGCCGTGCCGAGCGCACGTCCGCCGGCGGTTGCGGATCGGGTTCGGGCCGGGGACGACCGAGGCCGCCGTCCTGACGTTCACGCTCGACGAGATCCTGGCGTTGACGCTGCGGCAGCTGTCACAGCGCCGCGACCCGCGCGACCTGTTCGACCTGTGGGCCGGCCTCACGATCGGCAACGCGCGCGCCGGCGACGTCGCCCACTGCTTCCGTCACTACGTCGCCCCGGCGCAGACCCCAGCCGACGAGCTGCTCGCTCGGCTCGAGCTGACGGTGGTCGACGAGGCGGTCCGAGACGGGTTCGCGCAGCTGACCGTCCGCGCCCCGGTCGACTCGATCGACGACGCGGTCGCGGTCGTGCGGGCTGTCATCTCCGCCGTCGTGTAGCGAGGCGGGACGACGGTCCTGGCCGGCACCGGTCGCACTCACCGTTCGCATCACTGCCCCTACCCTGCTGCACGCAGCTGCGCCTAGCTCTGCGATGCCGCGTGCGTGCGTCGTTGCGGGCCTGCTCGAGCTCGGCGATACGGGCTTCGAGGCGTTCCGCGCGCTGGTCGGCGTCGCGACGGGCCTTCTCGACGTCCGCGCGTGCCCTTCGGCCGCCTCGGCGGGTTCCCCTTGTGCCTCTGCCGTTTGGTCCACCTGAGTGTGCATCTGCCCACGGGGAGACCGCCCGACGGCGGATCATCCGGGCGTTCGAGAAGAGCCGCGCGTCCGTGAATGGCCGAGGTCGTTGCCAGCGGCCGATGGCAGTCACCAAGCGAGGGCAGTCACCAAGCGAGCTGGTTGCCGAGGGGTTTTCATGCGCGCGGGTCGTGATGGTCAACGAGGCCCAGAGCAGTATCGAGCGCTGTATCAGGACGCGCCTGTCGGGCGGCAGATCCTGCCCGCCGCACACGAGTGCGGGGTTCGCCATCTGGCGATGGAGGCGCTGCATCCACGCGAGTGGGTCACAACAGCAAACCGGACCAGGTCCGTGCCGCCCCGAGATGCCGGATACCTATCGCAACCCGAGATGCGCGAGCTGGTTGGTGATGCGCTCGCACTGGGCTGGACGTTGTGGCCCTACGAAGCCGATTTCGACAGCGCACCCGCAGACTTCGCGCGCCAGCGGAGCACCCCTTCGGTGACATTCATGAACTGGCGCATGTCCTGCCAGGTCAACGAGGTGCTCGAACTGACCAGACGGCTGCGGATGCCCTACCTACGGGCTGCCGCCCCCGACGCGCTGGCCACCGCCAAGGCGCAACGGTGGGACCCCGCCGAGGTGCTGCGGGTGCTGCTTGAGGAGAAGCCAAAGGCCGTCATCCACAGCCTCGGCGGCCAACGTTAAATCGTCCACAGTGATGGCCAACGCGCGATAAATCCGGTCGCGCTCCACAGACCAGAACCGCTCGAAACTGCCTCGCGTAGCGATCGACGCGTCCTCCCGTCACCCAACACACGCACAGCACGCCTGCTCGCTTCCATCCTCACCCAGGATCGGCACCGCGTCCCGGCAGCCCGTTGAGCCCGCACCCGGCCTCGCACGGCACTCTGGCGCAGCAGTTGAACTGCGCCGTGCCGCCGAATGAGGTTTGCGCCGTAGTCCCGAAGCGGCCAGTAGCGGCGGCTCTGATGAGAGTCAGTTGCCGCGTTCGCTGACCTGCCAGGCGAAGAACCACCCGTCAGAGCCGGGGCAGGGTTCACGGCCTTCGTACGTTTGGCCGTAGCCGCCGCCGAGTTCCACGCGGTCGCCGACGTGTAGCCGGGTTGTCCCGCCGGCGTCGATGAGCCGGGGCGGATCGTCTTCGGCGTACCATCCTCGCGGCCATGCCACCGACGTCCGGGTTCCACCCTGGTCCAGGTAGAAGCATCTGTCATCCTGGTCGAAGCGCAGTCGCCCGTGAGCTGCGGCCAAGTCGCCGCCTTCCCCTTCGGGCGTCGGGATAGTGGGAAGAACGATCGCAAAGGATGAGGCCGGAGCCGGTTCGTCGTCCACGAACGGCACCGGAGGGTCCCGGATCAGCGACGCTCCCAGCAAGGCCCCGCCAACGACGGCGACAACCACAGCGGCCACGGCCGTGGCGAACCCGAAGCGCCGCCGGCGACGGCGGATCTGTGCGCGCGCACGGATCTCGTCGACGTCCGCCATGGACGACGGTGTCGCGGCACCGCGTTCGAGCAGCTCGGTCACTTCAAGATCGG
>JAHWKW010000031.1 GCA_019347675.1 Actinomycetota bacterium
CGAGGTCCTTGCAGATGCGTGACACCTGCGACGACGAGATGCCCTCCACGCCCATCGCACGAGCAACGTCATCGACCCGGCGGGTCGACACCCCCTCGACGTAGGCCTGCATCACCACGCTGGCCAGCGCCTTCTCCGCCCGCCGACGCGGCTCGAGCAGCCACTGGGGGTAGTAGCTGCCCTCCCGCAGTTTCGGGATTCGAAGCGCCACCGTGCCCGCCCGGGTGTCCCACCGCCGATCGCGGTAGCCGTTTCGGTGGGTCTTTCCCACTGAGGTGGGTCAAGCCGCGGCGGTGAGCACGTAGGACCTGATTCTCGGGGTGGCGGGGAGCCTACGCGGCTGGCCGGCGTGGAGAAGGATGCGGGCGCGGTAGTTGCCGCAGTTGGTGAAGCCGCGGGCGGCTCGACGGACCGATTTGATTTTAACGTTCGCGCTCTCGGTGGCCGCGTTCGATGCCCTGGTGTCGAAGAACGCGAGCACCTCGTCCTGCCAGGTGTCGATCGTGCGCGCCAATCGGGTTACCTCCTCGACGTTGACCTCGACGGCCCACTCGTAGAAGTCGATCAGCCGCCGGTGGGCGGTCTCGCGGTCGGGGGCCTGGTACATGCGTCGAAGCAGGTCGACCGCGACCCAGGCGGAGGCGACCTCGTCGTCACCGTCAGCCGCGCGGAGCCGTCCGAAGATGTTGTCGACCGTGGTGGCATCGAGGCGTTCTTGGCCGACGCGCAGCAGCCGACGCAGGCGGAACAGCGGGTCGTCCTTGTGGCCACGGTGACCGTGGATCTCCTGCTGCCGACGCCGCCGTACCTCGTCGAGCACCTGCAGCGCGAGCCGCACGAGATGAAAGACGTCGGCGACCACGACCGCGCCACCCAGCGTGTCCGCGGCGGACTTGAACCCCGAGAACAGATCGCAGGCCACGACCTGCGCGTCGGGGGCGTGTTCGGCCAGCAGACGCGCCGCAGACGCCCGATCGCGGCCTTGGGTGACCGCGACGACCAGCGCGGTGTCGAGGCAGACGAGCGCGGTGAGGAACTCACGCCGCCGAGTGGTCAGCCGCCCGGTGGTCATCACCGTCTCGTCGATCCCCACCCGGCGCGGGCGCAGCCGCTCGAGCCGCTCGGCGGCGGCGATCACCGCGCGCATCACCGTGTTCCAACCGACCCCGAACTCCCGGCGGATCGTGTCGATCGGGACGTTGGCCTGCGACATCGCCACCGCCGCGCGCGCGGCCGCACGCGACCACACCGCCCCGGGCGCGACCGAGGAGGTGCGCTCAGCGAAGGTCCCGCAGCCGGCGACGCAGACCAGCAGCCGCTTGCGCCACCGCACCCGGCACGCGCGTCCCGCCACCGGCAGGTGCCGCACCGTATGGAAGCGCCAGTCGTGGATCCGATGGACCTCGATCACGCCACAGCGCGGGCACGCCTGGACGGCTCGGGGCAACTCGACATCGGCGACCAGCTCGCCGCGCTCGTCGACGTGGGCGTATAGGAGGTGGAACTCGGGCAGGGCGAGCAGCAGCTCGCTCCACCCCTGGACAGGGGTAGCGTGGGACATGCGTACGGCCTCGCTTGCTCGGTTGGTTAGGCACCTCGAGCATCGAGGCCGTACGTGTCTTCACCAAGCATCCCAGACCGCGTCACCCACCACCGAGGGGAAGACCCACGGTGCGTGGCACGCTGATCGGGGTTGCGCTCGCCGTAGCCGGCGCCGATCTGCGCGGTGACGTCCGCGTCCATCAGCGCTTGGGCCAGCACACGGATCCCTTCGCGCAGGAAGTCGATGTCCGCCTGGTCGTCGTCGACCTTGCGAACGAGCTCAAGTAGGTCAAACTGGTTGATGGCCACCGTGTTCTCCTCGCTGTTCGACACTTCGAGGATGACGCGGTGGTCTTCCTTCTTGCAGCCTCACGCTCCGTGAACACGGACGGTGTCACGCGCACCATCACCACGGCACGCTGAACGGCTACCTATCACACCACTTCCCGGGACACTATTCGTAGGGGGCACACTGCAGATCAATTCTCGATCCGACCTCCGGAGTGGCCAGCACCTAACAGGGTGACGTCGGCGAAGCCACGGTCAGTTACGCGGGCCCGCAAGGGTCCGTGCCAGATCCACATATAGTCGGCATCAAGCTCATCGAAGGTGATGCCCACCGGCGTCGGGGCATCACTCGGGCAGCCTTGCCAGTCCCACAGCTCCGGTGGTTCCGGCGCGACGCACAGCCGCGGGGGATGATCGCCGTAGATGACCAAGGCAGCATTGATCACGACGACCGATCCGTCAGGTCGCTGCCGTGCTTGGTCTAGCCGCACCGCGGTCACTTCGCGTGGGTGGTCTGGCATCTCGGGCTGGCCGTCACCAGCCGCAGGGCCGTTGCCGAGGGGCCGCTGGAACGGTACGGGCCCGACGCGCTGGCCGACGGTGACCTCTGATCCGCTCACCGCCAGCTCGTACCAGTCGAGGTTCGATCCTGAACGGCCGCGCAGGCTGACCCCGTACTCGTCATACCACCCTCCGCCGCTAAAGCGACGAGCGGCCGGATACCAACCGACCTGCGTGCGCAGGCCGCTGACCACCAGCGTTTCGGACTCAACATCCGCCAGAGCGTCGGCGGCCAGCACGCTGACCTCACCATAATCGTGGTGGACCACCCACACGCGGCTGCCGTCGTCCAAGGTCCGGGCAGCTGCCTGTCCCTGGGGTGGGAGCTCGACCGTGCCCGTCGCCGTCGTGGGAGCAGGCGGAGCCGGACGGGCCGGGGCGTCCGCAGGCTCCGCGCCCTCGTAGGCGGGGATCTCGACGAGGTGCTCGACGTCGTCGTAGTCCCCAGCGAACCCCTCAAGGAAAGCCACGAATGTCTGCGGGACGGTCGCACGGTGCACGGCGAGCGCGAAGGCGGTCGGGATCAACGGCTGGATGCACCCCCCGGCCGGCGGACGCCAGTCCACGACCAGCCGATCGCCATCGAGGCGGACGTCGCCGATCTCGTCTGGACAGCCGTCCTCGGCGCGGGCATAGAAGAGCACGACGTACTCGTCGAAGTCGACCGACGGCGGTGCCTTCTCAAGGGAGAACCGTTCCCACAGCTCGGCGTAACGATCCTCGTCCGTCGCGTGCGCGATGACGCCCATCTCCCCCGCCGACTGCTGCACCCCGAGCAGCTCGTGAGCAACCTCACCCGGTGCTGCGGCGTCACCTTGGCTGCCAGCATCGCTGACTCCGGGCGGCGACCCCGAAGGCGCGCCAGTAGGTGACCCACCGCAAGCCACCGCCAGGACCGCCACACCGGCCACCACCGCCATCGCACCCCGCGTCGCCAACTCGCTTCTCCCCGATGGTCGTCGCCAGTTAGGCATACAGGCTCGCGCTGTCCGACGCCGCCCAAAGAACGATGGTTCCAACGCAACGGTGGTTCCAAGGGAGAGGCGCCGCCAGCGTGAGTCCCGCGCCAGCCACTTCTGCGGCGATCATCGCAACGGCGGCTACGTAGAATGGGCCTCCGAGCGCCCCGTACGATATCTGCATCGCCGTGCAGACGGGCCTTCTCAGCGGTCACGATCGGCGGCTACCGCAACGAGGAGCAGAAGCGGCACTTCTTCGGCGAGGTACTCCCGGACCTCGTCCGCCGGGAAGGGTCCGACGGGGTGCTGGTCGTCGCTGAAGCGACCCGCGGCGGCGATGACGTCCTGCTCGTGCCCGCCGAGCAGCGTGACGGGCAGCAGGCTGCGCTGCTCACGCCATTCGCGAAGAAGTTCCCCCGACGAATCATCTTCGAGAAGCGACCGACGAGGGTGGCATCGAGACTCATCTGCTCGATGACGTCCGCGCTGTCTGGGCTGAGGGTTAGCTCCTGACCCAAGAGGGTTCTGCAACGCGCGTTCTCGTACGGCCTTCTGGCGCAACTACCGCGTTGACACCGGACGCTGATGCGCGAAGTACCGCATTTCGCGGATCTGTGACAACGCTATCTGCCGGCCGCTCCACCTTCCGAGGCTCGGTGCCCCGATCACGCTTGGCCTCACCCTCCCCCTTGCTCCCCTCGCCTCGTCCCACAAGCTGGTGAACATCGCCTGGTTTTTCGGCAAGGCGGGCGCGTTCGTGTTCGGTTCCGGTTTGGCCATCGTGCTCTTCTTGTTCGGCGGCGTGGTCCGACACCACCAGTGGCTGACCGAACAGCAGTTTCTCGACGCCGTCGCTGTCGCCCTGATCGCCCCCGGTCCGGTGGTGATCACCGTGGCCTTCATCGGCTACCTGATCGCCGGCCTGCCCGGCGCCACCGTCGCCGCCCTCGCAACATTCCTCCCCTGCTATCTGTTCACCGTGCTCCCCGCCCCGCTGCTGCGCCGCTACGGTCGGCTGCCCGCCCTGACCGCCGCGGTTCAATGCATCACCGTCGCCGCCGTCGGGGCCATCGCAGGCGCCGTAGCGGTGCTGGGCAAACGCTCCATCTCCGATCCGCTCACCCTCACCATCGCCGTGGCCACCTACCTCGTACTGTGGAAAGATCTCGCTGGGCGCCGCGTCCCCGAGCCTGTCATCGTCGGTGGCCGCAGCCCTGCTCGGGCTCGCCCTCTACCCGCTGCGCTCCTGACAGGGCGCATGAGAACAACGACAACATCCAGTTGCACGCCGCCTCGACGAACAGGCGCTGGAGACAGTACACACCGGCTCCGAAGCGACGGGCGTCACTGGGGGCGATGGCGAACGAGGCCGCGGCAGGCCGGCCTGTCCTTCGCCCGGATGATAGGAGGATGGTGCGAATGCGTGATCTGGGTGCTCACGGCACCGGTAGGGCCAGGTGGCGAAATTGGGCTGTCGGGGTCGTAATCCTTGGAGTCGTTGTCTTTTCTCCGCATGTGGGCCTCGGGATGCACCGGAGCGCGCCGGCGCCGACATGGTCATCGAGCTTGCGGGGTTGGATCGCCCCACGAACTTCGACGACCTCACCTACTCCTCTCGGCTTCAGCGGGTTCTGGT
The DNA here is from genome assembly GCA_019347675.1 of Actinomycetota bacterium. Taxonomy (NCBI): domain Bacteria; kingdom Bacillati; phylum Actinomycetota; species Actinomycetota bacterium. The sequence goes on from JAHWKW010000031.1 coordinate 4,987, forward strand.
GCCGGCCCTCGACGCGGGTCTGTACCTCGTGGATCCCCACACTGGCGAGGCGACCAGGTTCGAGGGCCTAGGGGCCGTCTACTCCGCGGCAGAGGGCGAGGGGATGGTCCTGGTCGCGGATCGGGACAAATCCACCATCGCTTTGGTCGACCCGGCGTCGGGGCGCCTGGTGGCCTCGGCGGCAACCGCTGCGCCCCCCGACTACGTGCGCTACGTTCCAGCGACCGGTGAGGTCTGGGTGACCGAGAAGGGCAACCAAGCCGGCATCGAGATCTTCACGATAGGGACGCCGGATGCTCCCACGCTTGTCTCCATGGCCTTCATAGCTATCCCTGGGGGACCTGAAGGCCTGGTGACGAGCACCCCTCGCCGGCGCGGGTACACCCAGACCTCCGACGGAGCGTCGTGGTGATCGACGTGGACCGCCGCGAGCTCGTGGGCCGATGGGCGACCGGGTGCGGGGACACGCATGGCATCCCGGCCTTGGACGAGCAACGGGGCCTGATCCTGGCGGGCTGTGCCAGAGACGGCAAGGCCGTCCTGTTGGACGTGGACCGCAACGGCACACGCCTCGGGACCTACTCGGTGGAAGGGGATGAGGCCCTGATGGCGCATGCGCCATCAGGCCACTTCTACCTGCGCGCGGATCCCGGGCCCGAGATCGCCACACTTGAAGCGACACCCCAGGGCGACCTCAAACCGATCCGGATGGCGACGTCGCCGGAAGCAGGCCACTGTCTCACCGCCGACGATCTCGGCCACTACTGGACCTGTGATCAAAGCGGCGGAAAGCTCCTTCGCTACGCCGCTCCCTGACAGCCCCGCCTGAGAGGCAGCCTTGCTCCGGCCTCCTCGCCGAGTTTCGAGCGGCCGGCCCGGCCAGCCGGTCGGTCAACGATCCTAGAGCTCGCTGCAGTCCAGATGCTGGGGTGACGTCTGGCCTGGTCAGCCGTGGGCAGGGCGTGGCAACGGCCGCAGCCGGTGGTCGGGGGTGAACAGGCGGCGGATGAGGCCTAGTCCGATCACGGTGGTCGTGGTGGCGGCCGCGCCCAGTACCAGAAACATCACCACAGCTTGGACGAGGACTGCGTCGAGTGGGTGTACTCCGGCGAGGATCAAGCCGGTCATCGCTCCAGGGAGGAAGACGAAGCCGACAGCTTTGGTGGTTTCGATCTGTGGGATGAGCGCGGTACGCAGCGCGGCAGCCAGATAGGGGCGAACTGCCTGGGGGTAGGGGTGGCCGAGCGCGAGCCGGGCCTCGACTTCGTGGGCTTTGTCGCGGATCTCTTCGATGACGCGGCGTGCGGCGAGCACGGTGGCGTTCATCGAGTTGCCGACCATCAGCCCGCCCAGAGGCACGAGCGTGCGGCCCTCCAGGGGGAAGATTCCGAGCCCGAACAGCGTGGTAAGAGTGATTGCGGCCGAGGCGAGGTAAGCCACCACGGCCAGGCTGAACACGCCCTGGGCTTCGCGCACGCGGCGGCGGACGACGTCGCCGGCGAAGACCGTCATGCCGGCGATCCACAGCCACGACCAGAACAGTGGCGTGGCGGGGTCGATCACGAGGGTCAGTGCGGAGCCGACCAGCAGCAGCTGGACGATGGCCCTGACTGAAGCCCAGGCGATCCGGCCTTCCAGGCCCAGCCGTTGCCACAGTGACAGGGCGATCGCGACCGCGACGAGGACCAGCGAGAGCGCGAGACCGAGGAAGCTAACGTCACCTTGTGGCATCGGGGTCTCCTGACAGGAAACGGTCGAGTGCGCGAATGTGGTCGAGGCGGTCGGGTGGGCCGCTGTAGGCAATGCGGCCGGCAATCAGGACCAGGACGTGGTCGGCGAGGCGCCGTAGCTGGTCGAGATCGTGGGTGACCCAGACCACGGTCAGGCCATCGTTGGTGAGTCCTCGGATCAGACGTTCGAAGGCAAGCCTGGGAGTGAGGTCAAGGCCTGAGGTGGGCTCGTCGGCGAGCAGGACCTGCGGGCCGGTGATGAGAGTCCGGGCAAGACTTAACCGCTGGGCTTCCCCGCCGGACAGCGATCCCGCTTGACGGTGGAGCAGCGTCGGGTCGAGTGAGACACGGCGTAGCAGATCGGCGTACTTGTCGTGGCCGGCATGGGGGTCGGCCACGGCGAGATTGTCGCGGACCATCCCCCCAAACAGGGCCGGGGTCTGAAACACCATCCCAACCTCTCGGCGCAGCCGCAGCGGGTCGAGGTTGGCGATGTCGCGGCCGCGGTAGAGGACGTGGCCTTGGTCGGGGACCTCGAGCCTGTTGCACAGCCGCAGGAGAGTGGTCTTGCCGACACCGGATGGCCCGGCGATCACCGTGACTCAACGTTCAGGGATTTGGCCGCTGACCCCGTCGAGCACGCGACGACCTGCCCGTTCCACGATGACGTCGTCGAAGACGAGCGCCGGCTGAGCGACGGGAGGCTGGGTGGTCACGACCGGCAGGTTCGCCTATTCACTTCGGCCCCGGCAAATGGCATCCGTGGTGCCCGAGAGCGACCAGCGGACTTGATCGCGCTGGGGAGGCACGTCGGGAGGGACGTTGCCCCTGCTGTAGCAGCTACAGTCCGACGTGGCCGGGTATGGGCGGACTGCGCCAGGCCGACGTGGCTTGGATGCCACTTATCGGCGGCGGATGCGCATCGCGGCTGTGCCCGCGAGGAGAGCGATGAAATAAGACACGTCGCTCGGGCGGTAACGACCGGAAGCTGTCACCGAACGTCTGGCCCGGTTGAGTACCGCTTTGGAGCAACATGCCATGAACATCGTGGGGCCGACCGAGACGGTGCGCCTCGACTTTACCGCGCTCACGAGATCATGAATGCGAACCACCTACCGCATCGAGGCCGACGGAGCCGACGGCGTCCCTATTGATGTCGAAGTGGCCGACGACGGGCAGTTGCACACCCCAAGGGTAGGATCTGGCCCCGCGCAGCGGCCGTCCGGGTCCCCACCCACCAACACCAAGCCGACCATGTCAGGAAGTCTCATGCCGAAGAACCCGCCCGACCTTCCCCGACTTGTGGCCTCACCCGATCCCTCCGACCGTGTCCAGGTTCAGGACACGAAGTTCAGCCACGACGTGCTCGGGCGCTACATCTGCAATGACTGGGAGGAGATCCAGGCGGCGCTGAGCGACGGCGGGTTCCCCTTCGACGCCGTCGTCATCGGCGGGGGGATGTTCGGTGCCTACTGTGCGACCAAGCTCTACTGGAGGGGTGGCGGCCAGGCGTTGCGGGTTCTGCTGCTCGATGCCGGAGCGTTCCTGCTGAGTACCCACATCCAGAACATCCCCCGGCGGCTGGGCGGCTCGATCGGCGGTCCGAGATACGCCCGAGCCAAAGAAGACGGGACCGGCGCCCACAACGTCATCTGGGGCATCCCCTGGATCAGCAACGAGGCGTTCACCGGCCTGGCCTACTGCCTTGGCGGACGATCGCTGTTCTTCGGGGGCTGGTCACCTCGACTGGAGTCCGCTGACCTGGCCAACTGGCCCCAGGAGATGCGCGACTACCTGGTGGGGAGCGCAGCGACGCCGGCGGCCTACGTCCGGATCGAGAACGAGATCGGCACCGCCACGGTCGCCGACTACATGAGCGGCGACTTTCACGACACCCTGAAGCAGGCGTTCGAGGCCGCCGCACCTAAAGTTCGCAAGGTGGTGCGTGTCGAAGAGGCCCCTTTGGCCGTCCAAGGTGAGAGCCCCGGTCCCGGCCTCTTCTCGTTCGACAAGTTCAGCAGCGGCCCCTTCTTTGTCGACGCCGTACGGGCCGACGCTGAGGAGCACATGCGGACCTACGGCGATCGGAGCCGGCGGCTGTTCATCCTTCCCCGGGCCCACGTCCTGGCCCTTGGCACCACTGGGGACACGGTCACGACCATCGAGCTCGCTGTCGACGGACAGCGCAGGTCGCTGCAGGTGGATCCCACATGTGCTGTGGTGGTAGCCAGCGGCACGATCGAGGCCAGTCGCCTCGCCCTCGAATCCCTCGGGGTCGGCTCAGCACAGTTTGGATCCTCCCGTCTCGGCAACCTCATGGCCCACCTGCGAAGCAACATCGTGGTGAGGATCAAGCGAACCGCTCTTGGCCTTCCCGCCGGCCCGCCCCGCGACCTTGAGACCACAGCCCTGTTGGTCCGCGGCGAGTCGCGGGGCCGGCGCTTCCACATCCAAGTCACGGCAGGGGCAGTCGGCGCTGTCGACTCCGAGAAAAACATGTGGCAGCAGGTGCCAGACATCGACCTGCTCGACGAGATGAAAGCAAACCAGGACCCCACGTGGATCACACTCACCCTTCGGGGAATCGGGGAAATGGAAGACGACCGCTCCATCCCTCCGCAGGTAGATCGCAGCTGGATCGATCTCAGCAACGAGACCGACGAGTGGGGGATGCGCCGTGCCTACGTAAACCTGGTGGCCACCAAGAATGATCGGGACCTATGGGCGGACATGGACGAGGCCAGCTTCGCGCTCGCCGCCCAGCTCGCCGGCTCTCCGACCGACATCGAGTACTGGAACAAGCCTGCCAATCAGTGGCAGCCCCAGAAACCCCAACCTGGTCCTGACGGCCGCGGCTTCTGGCAGGACGTGTTGGGGACCACCCACCACGAGGCGGGAACGCTGTTCATGGGTAACCCGGGGTCCTCCTTCACCGACCTCGACGGCAAGTTTCACCACCTGCGCAACGCCTACGCGGTCGGCCCCGCCACGTTTCCCACCCTCGGCTCAGCCAACCCCTCACTCACCGGGCTGACGTTGGCCCGCCGCACGGCAGGGGCGATCGTCCGGGCCGCCGCCGCCCCCGACGCCCTGCCCGGCTTCACCCCGCTATCGCTCGACGCCAACGACTGGCGCATGGTCGCCGCGCCGCCAAGCAACCAGCCCGGCCCGAAGATGCAGCGGTTCGGACCCGTGTGGGAAACCTTCGGCGGTTACGGCCTCTACTGGTATACGAAAGAGCAATTCTCCAACTTCGTGCTCGCTCTGGACTGGCGCGTGGCTCGCATCGACGACAACTCCGGCGTCTACATCCGCATCCCGCCTCCCGACGTTTCAAACGCACTCGGCGAGGCCGACCGCAAAGGCCACGAGATCCAGATCGACGAGTTCGGGGCCCCCGATCGTGCGGCTATCCACCGAACCGGGGCCGTGTACCCCCTGCAAGGCCCGAGCTCGTTTCCGTCGGCGCCTGTCGGCAGGTGGAACACCTATCTCATCGAAGCCAACGGCCCCAGGATTACCGTCACCTTGAACGGCGTGCCCGTCAACAGCTTCGAGAGCTCGCGACAGGGCTCCGGCCACCTCGCCCTACAAGCGCACCACTTCGGTTCACGGGTCCAGTTCCGCAACTTCCAAATCAAGAAGCTGCCCTAGGCCTGTCTTGTTCTGCCCAAACTCCGGAACGCTCGCAGGCCAGGGCTAGCACCAGACCCCCGCGACCCGGTTCGCGCCGCCGAGCTCCACCGGCAGGCGCTCATCCTTCGCGGACAGGCTGATTTGCCGCTGGTGGAGTGACGTATTCGACGACAGCGAGTTCGATGCATCTGACATCGGGGGTCGCGGCGAGGGGAGGGGCTGGAAGCTGGCTGGATCGCAGGGTTATCGTCATACCCAGTCCCAGGCGCGGTGTCGCACCGCTTGTGCTGGCTACCGCCACCGCCGAAGACATTCCTCGGTGCCGGACGTCCTCCTCATGAGAGCGCGAGATTTAAGATGCCTGCAGCTTCCAGCGCTTCGGCGGTTTGGCGGTAGCGTCGAGCGGGGATGAGGTGGCGCCGTCGACGGCTCCGTCATCTCGGAGTCGTTGGATCTGCTCGATTGCGATGTCGACGCCCGCAGAACCGCTCTGACGGAGCCGTCGAAGGGTCTTGTGGGGGACGTCGAATCCCGGGATCAGTTCGGCGAGGCGGTGCGCCATCTTGTCGCTGGCGAGCACGATCACACCGGCGTAGACCTGGCCATCGAAGCCTGAGTGGTCCCGCCAGCGCGCGACTGCCGTCGGATTGAACGACAGCTGTGTGAACATGGGGGCCTACGACGAGCAAAACCCGTGCGGCCGGTGTTCACCGCCCTGCTGCACACCATCGTGTCGGCGGTGTACCAGCGCGCACACGAGAGTGGCGGACCGCTGTCCCCGTCGCTGCTGCTAGCCCAGGACGAGGCCGCCAACATCGCCCATCGACGACCTCGACGCGGTCGCGCTCACCGGCGTCGGCCAGCATCGAGCTCGTCACCATGCGTGGTTTTATCTACACGTCGATGCCTACCGCGAGTGACCTGCCGTCGGCTTCGGTGGCGTCCAAGTTCCCGAGCTCCGGCACAACGCAGAACTGGCGCAACTTCCGTGTTGCGGCAGACGGTAGGGTGAGCGAAGTACCGCGTTTCGCTCCCGAGTAGTAGCGCCGGTTCCCTGCTCCCCCCACCGTGCTGTATCGGCTCCGCGGTTACAAACCGCGTTGTGGCCGTCAAGCTCCGCGGCGGTCATACCGGATCACCGGCACGTCCACGAACTCCAGAGCCCACTCGCTCCACGTTGGTGCGTCACCCGCGGCATACGCGCCCACGAAGTGTTGACCGGTGTTCGCGACTGCCACCCATCCGAGCCTTCAAGGCCGCGAACCTGAAATGCGGCCGTGGTCGCTCCGGTCGGGACCTCGACGTTCGTCCACACACGATCCTGGTAGATCCGCTCGCCCTCCGGAAGCAGGTCATGCAGCCGTCGGGAGGCCGCCCGGGGGTCGCCACTGGTCTGGTTGACGGCAAGGTCGGCGACGGCGTGGCCGAGCATCCGACGGCAGAAATGTGGCTCTTCTGCCCAATCCGTGGGTGTGGAACGACATCGATGTAGGTAGTACGCCGTCTCCCGCGTACGTTTCCGGCTGTTCAGGGCTGGAAGCGACACGCAAGGAGACGGCGCATGCTCAGGGTATGGCGGCGACTGCTGGGTTTGTGCACCAAGACGGTGCTCGAGGATGTTGAGTTCGACGACGACGCCGGGGTCGTGGTCGCCCACGTGCGACCCAACGCTCGTGCCCGACAGCGCTGCGGTAGGTGCGGTCGACGGTCGCCGGGCTACGACGGCGGGGAGGGTCGACGCCGCTGGCGAGGTTTGGATCTGGGCACGGTGAAGGTGTTTTTGGAGGGGGACGCTCCTCGGGTCGTGTGCCGGACGCACGGGGTGGTGGTCGCCGCGGTGCCGTGGGCACGTCACGGCGCAGGCCACACGCGTGACTTCGACGACACGGCAGCGTGGCTGGCGCTGCAGTGCTCAAAGACGGTGGTCACCGAGCTGCTGCGGATTGCGTGGCGGACGGTGGGCAGCATCGTCACGAGGGTCGGCGACGAGATCGACGCGACGGTGGATCGGCTGGAGGGCCTGCGTCGGATCGGGATCGACGAGATCTCCTACAAGCGCGGGCACCGCTACCTGACGATCGTGGTCGACCACGACTCCGGCCGTCTGGTGTGGGCCGCACCGGGTCGGGACAAGGCGACGGTGCAACGGTTCTTCGACCAGCTCGGTGAGGACAGAAGCGCTCAGATCACTCACGTATCGGCAGATGGAGCCGATTGGATCGCGACGGTGATCGCCGAACGCTGCCCGAGTGCGGTGCTGTGCGCCGATCCGTTCCACGTGGTGCGGTGGGCCACCGACGCGCTCGACGAGGTCCGCCGTGCTGCGTGGAACGAGGCTCGCGGCGCGGTCAACCGTCGCACCGCCGGACGGGCGAGCGGCGAAGCGAGGCTGCTCAAGCATGCACGCTACGCGCTGTGGAAGAACCCCGAGAACCTCACCGCACGTCAGCGCGAGAAGCTGGCGTGGGTCCCAAGACAGACCCGCGACTACATCGCGCCTACCTGCTCAAGGAGGGCCTGCGGCTGGTCTTCCAGCTCAAGGGCGAGGCCGGCAAGGAAGCGCTCGACCGGTGGATCTCCTGGGCGCGACACTGCCGCATCCCCGCGTTCGTCTCACTCCAACGACGCATCGTCAAACACCGCGCCGCGATCGACGCGGCCCTCGACCACGGGCTGTCCCAAGGACTTATCGAGAGCACGATTCTCTCCAGCGCCGGAAGTCGTGTCGTCGATGTAGCTGACGGGGCCGCGTGAGTCCGTCAGCGACACCTTCTCTGGAGTGCGTGCACGACGTGCGCGGCGCAGGGAGGGCGGGCGTGTAGAACACACCAACTCGACTCGCCCTACCGGTCGAGCCGGAAGGCGAGACGGTGCGGGTGCAGCGGCTGGTGATGCCGGTGTCTGGTGCTGAGTCGTGGACCGTGGTCGACGACGAACTCGTGCCGGTGGAGCCGGCGGAGCGGTTCCTCGCGCATCTCGCGGCGATTGAGCGGTCGCCCAACACGGTGAAGGCCTACGCGCACAGCCTGCGGCTGTGGTTCGAGTTCCTCGGCCCGCGTGACGTCTCGTGGGACGCGGCAGGCGTCGAGGACGTCTCGGAGTTCGTCCGCTGGCTGCGGGCACCGGCCGACAATGTGGTCGTGCTCGACGAGAGCGCCGCCCGCCGGTCGGAGGCGACGGTCAACCGGCATCTCGCGGCGGTGTTCGGCTTCTACGACTTCCACGCCCGGGCGGGCGTGGAGCTCGCGGAGAGTCTGGTGGCGTGGCGACGGGTGCCGCGCGGCGGCTACAAGCCGTTCCTCCATCACGTCACCGCCGGGCGGCCGATCCCGACCCGGCCGGTCAAGCTCAAGGTGCCTCGGCGGCTGCCGCGCACGCTGACGCTGGAGGAGGTCACCGCGATCCTGGCCGCCTGCGACAGGCTGCGCGACCGGTTCCTGTTCGCGCTGCTCGCCGAGACCGGGATGCGCGTCGGCCAGGCACTGGGCCTGCGCCATTCGGACTTCGTCTCCCGGCGTTGTGAGGTGACCATCGTCCCCCGCGGCGACAACGCCAACGGCGCGAGAGCGAAGACCCGCACGGAGACGACCCTGCCGATCTCGGTCCCGCTGGCGCGGCTCTACAGCGACTACATGCATGTCGAGTACGGCGAGCTGGACTGCGACTACGTGTTCGTCAACCTGTTCGCCGAGCCGGTGGGCCGGCCGCTGCGCTACCAGGCGGTCGCCAAGCTGGTCGGCGTCTGCGGCAGCGGACCGGGGTCTTCTTCACCCCCCACATGCTGCGTCACACGCGAGCGACCGAGCTGATCCGCGCCGGGGTGCCGATCGAGGTGGTCTCCACGATGCTCACGCACCGGTCGGTGGTCACCACGAGCGAGACATACGTGCATCTGAGCGTCGAGGACGTCCGTGCCGAGCTGGTCCGTCTCGGCATCTGGGACGCCCCCGACCCCACCACCGACGAGACGAACGGGTGACCGCGCCGCTGATCGCACTGCCCGAGCCGTCGGACGGGTCGCTGCTGGCCAAGCTTGTCACGGTGGTGCGTCCCGAGTTCCAGGTCGAGCTGATCCCCATCGACCCTGACGATCCGGTGTTCGGCCGTGGACGTTGCCAGGTCGGAGGGTGTGAGCGAGGATCCTGGGCGCGGGGACTGTGCGGGGGCCACCACCAGCGTTGGCTCCAGCAGGGCGGCCCAGATGTGGCAGAGTTTGTGGCGACGGCCGCGGCGATCACCCCGCGGGTGACCTCATATCTTGCCGACACGTTCGATCTTCGAGCCCTCCACGATCGTCGCCAGATGCAACTGGAGGTCGCCTACTCGATCCAGTGCCGTCACGACGACCGCGGGTCACGTCTGATGCCCGAGATGATCCGCCAGTTCGTCAAGCTGCTCGCCAACAGCAGCGCCGACTCGCTGCTCGACCATGCTGTCGGCGACTGGCTCGGGAACGCTATCGGCAGCGGGCTGGCGAGACGGGGGTCCCGCACGGTCGGGCAGCTGCGCTACGCCCACCGGCGGCTGGTCGACCTCTACGAGGGCACCGACGCCGACAGCGAGTTCGCCCGCGACGTGTGGCGCGCCGAGATCCTGGGGCTCCCGATCAGCCGCCCTCCACGCAGCATGCAGTTCCACTCGATCACCCACCTGTGGCTACGCACCGCCGCCAAACGCTGGGCGCGGTTCCGCCTGAGCACCGGCAAGGCCTTCGGGACCGTCTACATCGAGGTCCGCTCGCTGCACTTCTTCTCACGTTTCCTCGCCGAGCAGCATCCCGAGGTCACCGACGAGACGGCCCTGACCCGCGAGGTCATCGAGCACTACATCTCCTGGCTGGGCTTCTCCCACCTGTCGGCGAACCCGATCAACACCTATCTTGTGTGTCTGCGCGGGTTCCTCGAGAGCTGCCGTCGTCACGGCTGGCTGCCGGGTCTGAACACGCACGCGGCCGTCTACCTCGACGAGCTTCCACCGCGTCCTCGGGAGCTGCCGCGCTTCATCGACGAGTTCGTCATGACCCAGCTCGAAGACCCCGACAACCTCGCGCTGCTGCCTGACGACACCACCCGCAATCTGCTCGTGGTGATCATCGAGACCGGCCTGCGCATCACCGACGCGTGCCGTCTGCCGTTCAACCCGATCATCGACGACTCCGTCGGCTGGCCGTGCCTGCGCTACATGAACACCAAGATGCGCGCAGAGCAGCTCGTGCCGCTGTCGGCGGCGGCCGCGGAGGCGATTCGTGACCAGCAGGTCCACCTCCGCGAGCGATGGAGCGAGCCGCCACCGCAGCTGTTTCCCTCGCCGCACTGCAACCCCGACGGTCTGCGTGCGTTCAGCGACGCCACCTTCCGGCAGCGACTCAAGCGCTGGGAGCGTGACATCGACCTGCGTGACGAGGCCGACCTGCCGGTTCACGTCACCCCTCACCGGTTCCGGCACACGCTCGGCACCCGCATGATCAACCAAGGCGTCCCCCAGCACGTGGTCCAGAAGCTGCTCGGACACGCGACCCCCCAGATGACCGCCCGCTACGCGCACATCCACGACACCACCGTCCGCGCGGCGTTCGATGACTACCAGCGCCGGCGCGTCGACATCCACGGGCAGCGCCTCGACTTCGACCCCGACGCGCCCGCTGCGGAAGCCGAATGGATCAAGCACAACGTCGCTCGTGTCCAGGCGAGCCTGCCCAACGGCTATTGCGGACGTCCTCCGCAGCAGGACTGCCCGCACCCCAACGCCTGCCTGACCTGCCCCGACTTCCAGACCACGCCGCAGTTCCTCGAGATCCACCGCCGCCAGCGCGACGAGACCATCGACCTGCTCGCCGCCGTCGAGCATGCCGGCAACGCCCGTCTCGTCGACAACCACCGGAAGGTCGCCACGAACCTCGACCGCATCGTCACCGCGCTCGAGACGATCCAAGCCCAAGGAGATCGACCGTGATCGCTGACAACAGCGTCCACCTGCTCACTGCCGCCGCCCGCCGCTCCACCGAGACCCGCGAACGCGCCGCCGAGGCGCTGCGGCACCTCGATGCCTCGGGGACCCAGATCACCTTCGCGGCCGTCGCCGACGAAGCCGGTGTCTCACGCTCGTGGCTCTACCGCGACCCCGACATCTGCGCCGAGATCCAACGCCTCCGTGACGCCAACCAGGAGTCGGCACAGTCACGCATGCCGGCGGCCGAGCGCGCCACCGAGCCGTCCCTCCGCCGACGGCTCGAGACCCTGCTCGGCGACAACCGCGCCCTGCGCGACGAGAACAACAAACTGCGCGAACAGATCGCCACACTCCTTGGCAACCAGCGCGCCGAACGTGTCACTACACGAGCCTCCGCTTCGACCATCGGGCCGTGCAGCTGAGCTTCTTCGAGACCGTCAGCGACATGTTGCTGACGCAAACCCCGAGGTCAGAGGGCCGTGCCCGTGCCCAGCTCCGGATAAGCACGAACACGAAGATCCGCGTGCTGACCCGCGTCGCCTACGGGTTCAAGTCACCCCAAGCGCTCATCGCTCTGGCGATGCTCGCCCTCGGGGGCCACCGCCCCGCCCTCCCCGGACGAGCCTGATATGACCCACGGATGTGGCAGGAGGACCAGAAAGAAAATGTGTGAGGTCGTCGGGCCGGGAGCGCGACAACCACCTGGCCACTCTCATCGACGTGCGCTGTATCTGGTGCGTCTCGAGCCACACCGGCGATCGGTCGTCTACTCCACAGTGTTTGAGGCGGACGCCATGCGGTCGTGCATCGCGGCCGCGGCGGGACCAAGACACGGCACGGATTTCGCCCGTCCAGCCGGCGATCTGGTAAGCGTCCACGGCACCTCGCGTCCCTTCCTGGGCTGGAGTCTGTTGGGCCAAGCCAGTTTCGTCGCGACCGTCACCTCACACAACGTAACCATGCCGTCGAACGCCCGCTGACGACACCCGTCACATGGAGACACCACCGATCCTCCGATCGCCCGTCGGGATCGGCGCCTTCCGTCCCACGGCGTGGGTCGCTGCAACGCGTGGCTGCAGCCCTCCTGGCAGCTGGCGCTAGCGCCCTAGCTCTCGGGCACCTCATGAACGACCCCGCCGGCCTACACACGTACTACGTCCGGACTCCTCGTTCTCTTGGTTGGGCGCGCGGTTCGGGGCTCTGATTGGGTTCAGTTCGGTCGTCGTCCTCACCTGGCTGCCACCTGTGTCCACGGACTCGAGCGAGTAACGGACCCGGTCCTTCGAGCCGTCGGTAGCGCTGGCTTGGTCGGAGTGTCGTCCGGTGTCATGTCGGGGGAAGCCGGCGTTCGGTGTCGGCGACCTCGGGGTCGTACTCGTCGTCAGGAGCTTCAATGTGCAGCCAGACCGAGACAGGCATGGCGTCGGGAGGCCGACTTCCTACAAGACGCCACGTCAGAGGAGGTCGGCGGTGCAACACCCAGATGAGCACAACGACGAACTGCTGACGCCCGGAGAGGTCGCCAAGCGGTTCGGGATCAACCCCAAGACCGTCACCCGGTGGGCATAAGCGGTGAAGCTGACGGCCATCCGCACACTGGGCGGTCACCGCCGTACCGCGCGTCGGAGGTCGAGGCTCTAGTGAAACAGAGCGTCGAACCCCGCTGAGACGACAAGCGCGGCGGGCCTCACTAGCCGCCGGCTCCGACACAGCGGCGTCGCCCGGGCGGCATCAACAGCCCTTCCCAGGGCAGCCCGAACAGCCAAGATCTGGGCGGTTCGGCCAGCTGACCGGCCTCATCCGGCGCGGAGCTCCACAGGCGCCGAGGAGGTGGTCGAGGTGCTTGGGATCACGGAGCTGCTCCGCTGCGGGCCACTCCGGCGAGAGCGGCCAGCCAATCAGGCGACGTTCGTCTGGCCGGCGGGCGAGCGCATCGGCCCGGCCGATCGCGACGCTGCCAGCGTGGCCCGACACCGAAGACTCGTCGCTGTTGCGGGAATTGAGCGTGCGGTGGGCGACCACGCTGCTGTCCGAGACAGCCACGGCAGTGGACGGGTCATCGCGTCGCCCACCGCGTCGTGCAGGTGCCGCGTCGGCGCGGCCGTGCGAGGCGCTTCGTCCGCCAGTTGCCTGGCGAAGCGAATCTCGGTTCAGCGACGTTGTCGACGGAACGCGCCCAGGTCAGCAGGGCCACCACCAACCTGACAGACAGGGTCCTCGTGCGGTCCTCTGGCGCAACAGTTGAAGTTGCTGCCCATCTCAACAGCGCGCACAGCCGTAGTTTCCACGTCGGCGGAGAGCTCTCCGAGACGTCCTGTGACCGTCGTTCTGCCTACCTCGGTGCGGTCCTCCGCTCAGTGGCGTAGAGCCGGTGTTGGTGTCACGGAAAGCCAGCGTGAGGCGATATCAGCTTCGTTGACGATCTTGGCCGTCGGTGGGCTCCAGGCTGGCCTATGGCTCGATGATGACGCCATCTGCGGCACGTTCGGTTGCCGTTGAGCAAGGACGTCGCCGCGAGGGTGGACGAGCCAGGCAGCGACCTGCACGCGCTACTCCTGTTGGGGTTTCACCACGAGCTGTGCACCTTGGCCGGTGTTCTCCACGTCGATCATGCTCTCGGCGAGCGGGTCCGGCGACCTCCTGGGAGACGTAAAGCTCTATGCCGGCCTCCTCGGTGACCTGATCGCCGTCGGCGGGCGGGTCGTGGCGGCCGCGCCGCGGTCGCCAGGTCCTCCACGGTGCGGTGGTCGGGGGACTCCCGCAGAGCCGTCCACACGGCGCGCCGCGGCGCCGTCACCCGGTGACCGCGCGCCCGGAGGAGTTCGCCAATCTCCTGCTGGTCCACGGGCGTCAGGGTACGCGTGGTGATGCGCTCGCATCGGTGCGGATGGCAGCACGCGCCCGCGACGACCCTCCAGCCAGCTCCTCGCACCTGACTCGCAGCGTCACTCGCTTCGCGATTTGAGTGACCTAGCCTCGAGCGCACCGACCGTCAGGAACGCGATGGCCCACATACTGATCCTCGGAGGCGGGTTCGGGGGGCTCGCCGCGGCCAGCGAACTCCGCGGTCAGCTGGACGAACGCGACGAGATCACGCTGATCGCGCGTGACGACCGCTTCTACATGGGCTTCGCCAAGCTGTGGGACCTCGCCGACATGCGCCCGCTGGAGGGCGGCAGCGCGCCCCTCGCCGACCTCGAACGGGCCGGGGTCCGCTTCGTGCGGACAGAGGTCACAGGCATCGACCCGGTGGGACTCCGCGTGAACACCGCCGACGGGACGCTTACGGGTGACGGTCTGGTCGTTGCGCTGGGCGCCGTTCCCTCCTCGTCGCACCGCGACCTGCTCCGGGGCGACAGCGCCCACGACCTGTACGACGCCGCCCAGCTGCCGGCCATGAAACGGGACCTGGACGCCATCGAGGAGGGGCGCGTGCTGGTCGCCATCCTCGGCGGCCCCTTCAAGTGCCCACCGGCGCCCTACGAGGCGGCCCTGCTCGTCGATGAGCGGCTGCGCCGCCGCGGTGCGCGCCACCGGGTCGCGCTCACGGTCGCCACCCCGCAGCCCATCACCCTGCCCGCTGCCGGCCCCGATGCCAGCCGGTACGTCGCCGACCACCTGGGCGAGCGCGACATCGAGCTGCGTGCGGAGCACGCCGTCGAAGCCGTGGACGCCGACCGCCGCACGGTCGTGTTCCGCAACGGCGCGGAGCTCGACTACGCCGTGCTGCTCGGGGTCCCGGCCAGCGCCCCGCCGCCGGTCGTGACGGGCAGCCCGCTCGCCGGGCCCTCCGGGTGGGTCGAGCCCGACCGCGGCACGTTGCGCACCGGCTACGAGCGGGTGTACGCCGTCGGGGACTGCACGATGGTCCCGACCGCAGGGGGCCAGCTGCCCAAGGCCGGGGTGTTCGCAGCGGCGCAGGCCCAGGTCGCGGCCCGCAACCTCCTGGCGGATCTCGGACGGGGCGAGGCGGCCACCTACGAGGGTCACGGCTACTGCTTCCTCGAGCTGCCGGGCCGGCGGGTCGCTTACGTCGAGGGTGACTTCTACGCCGACCCGCCCGACGTCCAGCTCATCCCCGCGGACGAGGAGCAGTTCCGCCGCAAGCAGGCGTTCGAGCGCGAGCGTCTGGCGGCGTGGCTGGGCGCCACCGCCTCGTGGTGATCGGGTGGCTCCGACGCCGGCGCCTTGCACGGGCCGCGATCCGGCGGTCGCGCAGTCCCGCGTGGACGTCGGAGATCACCAGCTGGACGCCGTCCAGGCCGCGATCCTTGCGGTCGCGGTGGAACTCGGTCCGGAAGGTTTCATTCTCGCTGTCACGATGTCCACCCGGAGGACTTCACGGTGTCCGTCTGCGCGCAGGCCGGTCGCGATCACCACCGCCCTAGCCTGAATTCACGTGTGCCACGAGCACAGGAAGGTAGGACGATGTAGTGCCGGACTTCAGCTTCGACGCGGTCGTGGATCGGCGACCGGGCGGCAACCACAGCGCCAGCGCTGCCGGCACACTCCATGGATAACTCCGGCGTCGCCAACACCAGAACGCCTCACAAGATCGCCGCGTCGGCCAACCCCGCAATTTCGGCGGCCTGGCGGTGCAGTTGCTCGGTGCTGGGTACATGGTTCCATCACCGGCCCTCCCCCGCCTGGCGCAGCTGGGTTTCGAGATCGGCGACCCGGATCTCGAGCCGTTCGGCGCGCTGATGGCGTCACGGCGCACGTGCTCGACGTGCCGCCAGCAGCGCGATCACTAGAGCACGCCGGTGTGACAAGTCGTCGGGCCTTGCGGCTGGGTACGTGTCGCGGGGGCTACTGCAGTTCGAGCCGCTGGCCAGCATTGACAAGAAGCGTGCGGACGTCGGCGCCGGTGCGAACGCCCTGGTCGCGGTCGACCGCGAGCGTGAACAGCGTGGTCGTGTCGATGGCCGTGCCGGCGTTACTATCGGCCCATACATCGAGCTCTTCCGGTTGGCTGGAGAGAATCGGTGGTCGACCGTCGGGGTCCTGGCCGGCGAACTGGTTGGCGATGTACCACACGGCGGACGGCGGGCGGCCACTGTCGGCGATGTACCGGTCGCGGAACCGCTGGGTTCGCATGAGGTCGTGGAGTTGAGCGCCGCCCTTGTAGCCGCGTACCTCGACGAGTGCTTCCCAATCGGAATCGTCGGGGTTGCGGACGCGGAGGTCCTCCACCTTGTTGTTCGGGTCGACGTCGGGGTCGATACGCTCGACCTTGAAGCCAAAGCGGTCAAGGACGTCGACGACAGCGTCGACGAGTTGGTCGCCCCTGCCGGTCAAGAGCTGGCGGAGCCCCCGTTCGGCGTTGTTTGCGGCTACGGCCAGCTGCTCGCGGAGTTCGGAGATACGGGCGTCGGACTGCTGGAGGTAGTCGTCGCGCTCCTTCTGGGCCCGGTCGAGTTCGTCGGCGATGGTCCGTTCCGTGGCGGTCATCCAGTCTGGTCTCTGCTCCCAGCCGGGGATCTGCTCGAACCGTTCGGGCGTGAGCTGACGGAACCGCTTGAGAGCCCACTTGACCCACTCCACCGGTCGGCTCACGTCGGCAGGCAGCGCGAGGGCCATCGCGTCGGGATCGCCGCGCAGGTACAGCCCGGCCAGAGCGCGTCCGTCGCTGGTGCACATCAGCGGTTGGAACTCGACCTGGTCGACGCCGAGCTGGAGGTAGTTCGTTCCGATTACCCGGTGCGGATGCGCGCGCTGCCGGACGGCGGGGACTAGGTCGGTCTCAATCAGCTGTTGGAGCTGGGGGTCCTTGACTACGGGGATCTCATACTCCGTGGCGATGGACGTGTCGGTGAACCGCAGTTTCGGGTCCGCCACGACGATGGTGGGCTTGACCGCCGCGATGCCGAGGTCATTCACCCCGAACGTGATCAGGAACAGGTGGTCGTCGGGGAAGCCCGCGAGCCGGCCTTGGAGCGGACGTTGCAGCTCTTCGGTGGAGACAACGAGGTCCCACTCGCTCTGCAGCACGCTGTCCGCGTAGGTGACGCGCTTCGAGGTGGGGAATAGCTGGGCGAGGTCGCTTGCGAGCTCGTCGTCGTCGGTGATGATGAGTGCCCGCGGAGTCTGCTTAACGTCGACGACCTTGGTTGTCGGCCGCTCGGCCGTGCCGTTGACGGACGCCGCAGTGTCGGCTTGGTGCGCAGCGGCGCTGGTCGCGTCGTCGGTGGTCGTGACGGTGTGCTCGTCGGTCATCGTCGTTGTGTCCTGGTCGGCGGCAGGCCCTTGTCCTGCTCGAACAGGTTACTTACCACTGCCGTCCACACCCGCGGTGAAGGAAGCTTTCGACCTTCACGTGCTTCCCGGCCCATGCGGCGAGCGGGCCAGACCTCGGCCTGACCACTTCGCGATCGGGTGACATTGGCATGCCGGGCGATCGACCGGATCTTTCTACAGGCTTATGTGCCGAAGTTGACAGGCGGTGGGGCAGGTTTGCACGCTCCTGCGCTGGCAGCGCGCGTTAAGATCCCTCGTCGGCGCGTTTGGCAGGATCGGCGAGGGCTACGTCAGGTCGGTCGCCTTCCACATTGGGGTCCCCGGGGGGGTAACGGCGCCAAAGGTTGTGCGGCATCCGGCTCAGGCGCTGCGGTGGCGGAGAATCGTTCCACTAACGCGTGTGGACGACCACCAAGCCCTGCGCTTCACCCATTGCTGTACCGCGGCAGTCTCGACAGCGAACGCGTGTGGACCCAGACGGTCCGCCAGAACAGTCTGGGCGGCGGCGACCGGGCTGCCCCGGTTCCGAAACGCGGGCGGGACGGTACCGCTTGGATCGAGCGCAGCGAGCAGGACGGCGGGCGGGCGCGTGGCTGCCTGTCCGCATGAGTAACTCTACGACGTTGCGGATGGTCGTCCATTGCTGCGTCCAGTTGCCGGCAGTAGGTGTGGAAGCTGACGACCGGAAGGCTTGGAGTCCGTGCGCGTCTGTCGGCGTCGCACCGAGCAACCTCAACCGCCAACAACCCCCCGTAGAGCACCCTCACGCCCCGATCATCCGCCCCGGCGACCCACACCTATGCCGGGAGACCCCACATTTGGACTATCGTCAGGGGCTACGTCTTTAGGCCAATCGCTGCGTTTTAGGGCGCCCCGACACCGAACTGAACTTGTCGCACTTGTGCGAGAGGGACCGTCGCGCGTATGGGTCGACACTCCGCGCGGGGAAGGGTAATGATCTCTGCGGTTCCCCTATCTTTGTCCGACGACAGAACGACCACTGCCGAGAGATCCTCGGCGCGAGCACGGCACGTGTCGGTTGTCTGACGGTTGATTGCCGCAAGGGTGCCGTCGTCGGGGTGGAAGGCCACTACCACTGGCTGCGTCGTCAGCTCTGCCAGCTCCACATCGGGAGGGCTGGCTGCCCAGGCGAACGCCACCGAACCCGCAGCCGCCAGGAGGAGCCATCCTGCGATTATCCACCGTGCATAGCGGAAGCTCCGCTGGAGTCGAATAAAGCCGGTAGTCCCTAGCAGACGACCAGCGACATTACGTAGTTCCTGAAGTCGGAATTGCGCTTTTCGCAGGTCTGTGACGTCCGGTGACGGATTCGGATCCTCCGCGTAGGCGAAAACCCTGTCAAGAAAGTCCTCGTAGGCGTCCCGATATTCATTGATAAACCCAGCGACGTTTCCGTCCCAAGGGTGCAAGGCCGGGTCGTGTGCCAACTCCTCCCGGGTTTTGCGAAGTGCGACTTCGTACCGCTGCGTTGGCCGAGTGAGGTCTTGGAGACTGGTCGTACTTGCCCCAGCCAGTTGCATCGCCTTGGCGAGCGCCGCAGCGATTCCAAGGATCGCTGTTGTGCCTGCGGCGAGGGCAATCGAGAAACGATAACCGGGAGTCGTGAAGTCAAGTTTACCAATGTCGGATACAGAGACACCCGCGAAGACTGCTGCTGCGACTGCCCCGAAGGACACGATTAGCCACTTCGCTGAATCGCGCAGGCGTTCGGCCGCTCGAGTCAGCGAGTCGTTCGTGGGAGTTCCGCTCTCCTCCTTTGGCACTGGGCGGCCAGCTAGAAGGGTGCGTCGATATCTTGCCAGGACTCGCCTCTGGGATTGGGTGCGCTAACATCCGGCGCGGCAATATCCGCGCTTATGTCTGGTTTCTCCGGGCCCTGTGTCGCCGTTGGTGATGTGTCGTTCCCCTGCTTACCTGCGTTGCCACACGGTTTAGCTCGGAGGGCGAGCCGCACTGGTGTACCGTCAGCCTTGTAATATCCGTTCTCCACTGTGCAATGTTGCCCAGGGGTCAGGTCATACCGAATTACGCCCTCCCGCGTCTCCACGTTCGGTTGCGACTTTCCCTCGCACGGAGAAACGACGACGACTATATCGACCGGTTCACCATCCGCATCTCGGAGTTCGTCGACCTGCTCGGATTGACCCGGATCCACCGTAACCTGACGAGTGCGGGCCCGTTTCGTCCTGTCAGCCATAGTCGCTCCTGCCCACTGGCTCGACGAGTCTAGCGAACTCCGCCCTAATAGGCCGCAGTGCGCATGCAATGAACGCGCGACCTGCGGAGTCGGCTGCCGCGCGAGGTCGGGGACGCCGGCCTTGCGTCTCCAATCTCCTCGGTCACCCGCGCCCAGGTGCGCACGCGCCGGTGCAGGCCGGCAGCTGTGTCTTGCGGTAGATCGATCGGGCGCAACCCCCTGGGGTAGATCAGCGGCAAGCTTGGTCAGGGTCAGCCTCAGCGCGTCGATCCCGTTGGACTTGGCGTGGCGCGACAGGAAGCGGCGGAAGTCCGCGGCCTTCTGCGACGACACCCGGTAGACGATGTGCCAGCGGGCGGAAAGCCACACCGCCACCGGTAGCCACGCCGGCCCAGGCGGTTCGAAACACCACCTCCCGGCACCCGACCCCGCGGCGTCGTACACCCCAGCCCGCTAGCCACGAGGTAACCGGTGGAGCAGCAGGCCTTCGAGCACCGGCGGACAGGGACGGTCCAGACGTTCACCACCCGGACCGAGGCCGACGTCTTAGCCATGAGCTCATCACGCACGGCGTCCCGGCACACGTCTACGAGAGCGGTTCTCAGCACCCGTCCCTCGACTGGGTGGAGAGGCTAAGGTCGCGGTCGACGACCTCAAGCGAGCACTCCAGCTGCTTGCCGGCCTTCAAGGGGAACCGCGTCGAGCTGATCACCCGCTCCGCGACCACACCGATGGTCCTGCTCATGCGGGCCGCGCCCGCGTCGACACAACGACCGTCGATCTCTCAGCAGCGCGTGTGCGGCAGGACGAGCTTGACACCGCGGTTCGTCGATCAGGCACCCGCGTCGGTGTACGCCACGCTGCTGGACGAGGGCCGCTACCTGTGCTCGATCTCGACGATGTACCGGCTGCTGCGAGAACGCGGCGAGACCGGCGACCGTCGCCGTCAGGCCAACCACCCGCCCACGGTCAAGCCCGAGCTGATCGCCACCGAGCCCAACCGTGTGTGGAGTTGGGACATCACCAAGCTGCTCGGGCCGGCCAAGTGGACCTGGTACTACCTGTACGTGATCATCGACATCTACAGCCGCTACGTGCCCGGC